>CAZPLM010000088.1:6232-8694 GCA_964587275.1 uncultured Muribaculaceae bacterium
TAAAGATAAAGCTGAACAAAGAAGCGATGCTCCAAATCAGTTTATCAAATATTCAAGAACTTCGCCTATTTTATATGTTGCTGCAGGATATGCTGTCCTTAGTAACGCATCATTCCCAATTATTGGTGAGGGTGATAAGGAGCCTAATGATACTTATGTTGAGCAATTAGTAAACAATGCTGCCGCAGCAATCGATAAGATGAAAGAGATGGGAGTGTCGGATGGAAAGAGAGTTGCCGTGTCAGGACATTCATACGGGGCTTTTATGACTGCAAACCTACTGGCTAACTGTGATTTGTTTGCTGCCGGTATTGCAAGAAGCGGTGCATATAATAGAACATTGACTCCATTCGGATTTCAAAATGAGATGAGAACACTTTGGGAAGCACCTGAGGTATATCTTGAGATGTCTCCTTTTATGAAGGCGGATAAGTTAAAAGCCCCATTGCTTCTTATACATGGATTGGCTGATAATAACACAGGTACATTCCCTCTTCAGAGCGAGAGACTATATGCCGCTCTTAAAGGAAATGGAGGTATTGCAAGATTGGTAATGCTCCCATACGAAAGCCATGGCTATTCTGCTGAAGAATCAATATTGCATCAGGCCTGGGAGACGTATAATTGGTTAGAAAAATATGTTAAGAATTATTCCAAATAGTTAAGCAGTTAGGTTTTACGGTTATATAGTTATTTTACGGCTGTCGGAACACTCCTTTTCCGACAGCTTTTTTTATGCAATGCACAAATACAGGCACTAATCAAAAAATGAACTGGGCCCCAATAGTTGGACACGAATAATTAGTTATGAAGAACGATAGGTATCAAATCAAGGTCGCCGAGGAAGGAAAGTTGAAAATGTCCGATAAATTATCTTTAATTACTTGGGATATCCTACAGTCTGAGTCAATGTAACCATCTGGTCTTTGCCGAGATGCATTATTTTAGCGAGTTTTTCTTTGTCAAACATGGCCCTGACCACAGTGATCAGGTCTTCGGACGCACAGAATAGATATACGTTTTGCGAGATAAACCCGGTATCTGCATAAGTTGTCGCGATGAGTTCTTCGTCGCTTTTACCGGTGATTTTGTTTTTATTTGAAACATAGATAAGATTAATCGGAGCCTTACTTACAAAGGGCTGCAGAATAGAACCTGTCTTTCCGCGAATGTCCTCATTTGAAATCTGCTTTAATACATTTTTCTCTGCATCATAAAGATAGAGTCCTTTTTCAAGGGATACATACAAATCTATCTCCTGTCTGTTATGTGATGATGGTGCAGTGCGTTTGTCTTTTCTGTTGAATCCCCAGGCAGCCCATAAAAGGTTGGAAAGAGTCTGGTTAGAAAGTTCCCTGTCGGAAAATGCCCTGTCTGACTTTCTGGCATTTAAAGCCTCCATAAGCGGCTTTCCACCCGTTCTCACCGGTTCAGGGAGTTGGATATCCTGTGCTGATAAAATACTTGTCATAGTAATTGTTAATATAATAGTTACAAGTCGTTTCATACTTTTTATTAACAAAGTTATCCAGTTTAGTCTGAATTTATAAAATAATTGAGATTATCTTTTCTGTATCTTTTGTATCCTCATATAGGATTCATGGATGCGTTCTTTGCTGATTTTTCCTTCCTTTACAAGTTGTTCAATTATATTCACTGCCTGTATGCTTATTTCCGGATTGTATTCTCCCTGGTTGTTGGAGAAGGTAAGAATATCTACTCCTGCATCAATTGCATGGAAGATAGCCTCTTCAAGTGACCAATTATCCCATATTGCTTTCATCATCATGTCGTCAGATATGATAACGCCATTGAAACCTATTTGTTGACGTAATAATCCGGTAAGTGTATTTCGTGATAGTGTTGCCGGGTAATCGGGATCAAGATGAGCGTTAAATACATGAGATGTCATAATAACGTCGCATTTGTTGGCAGCGATAAGACGTTTGTAAGGCTCTAATTCTATTTCTGACCAGGTATTCGTCACATCAGTAAAACCATTATGAGAATCAGACTTTGCACTTCCGTGACCGGGAAAATGTTTGTAAGTAGAAATCAGACCATATTCATGCTGGCGATCATAAAACACAGAAGCCAACCGTGTAACCACATCAGGGGAGGCCGAAAAGCAACGCCCTCGAGCCCCTATGGCGGGTGATTCCGGATTTATATTTAAGTCGACACATGGGGCGCAGTTCATCGTAAACCCTGATTGACTAACCATTTCAGCTGTACGTTGAGCATATAAATCGGTTTTTACAGGATCATCGGCATCACCAAGAGACTGCATTGAAACAGTAGGAGGGTAGCCGTATTTTTCTTTAAGGCGGCATACCTGACCTCCTTCCTGGTCTACGGCTACTAATAATGGTGTTTTGGATGCAGCTTTAAGGTTTGAGATAAGTTGGGTAACTTGCTCTCGCGAAGTGATATTCCTTAACGGTTTATCAAGTAATGCATCG
>CAZPLM010000089.1:0-7759 GCA_964587275.1 uncultured Muribaculaceae bacterium
CTTCCAAAAAATTAAAATAAGCTTCTGTGATAAGCTTTATATCATGATTATCAAACCTTTGGCGGGCGAGATCTGCATATTGTGTGGCCGGGCGTCCGTAATTGGCGTAGGGATAAATGCTGATGCCTCCACGTGGGGTAAATAGCCCCGTTACTTCAATATATTTCGGGTCCATCAGTTTGATGAGATCTTTCATAATGATGTTTACGCAATCTTCGTGAAAATCGCCGTGATTGCGGAAACTGAACAGATAAAGTTTCAGACTTTTGCTCTCAACCATTTTTACATCAGGAATATAACTGATTCTTATTTCGGCAAAATCAGGCTGTCCAGTAATCGGACAAAGGCTTGTGAATTCGGGGCAGTTGAATCTTACCCAGTAATCATTACCTTGATGTTTGTTTTCAAATGTTTCAAGCACTTCAGGAGCATAATCCTGCCTGTATTCTGTTTTTCTGCCAAGTTGTTGCAGGTGTTCATTTTCTCTCATTGAAATTTGCTTTAAATTCTAAATATTGTGTCAATCCGTCATTTCGGAGTTTGCAGGCCGGACAATGGCCGCATCCTTTTCCCTTAATGCCGTTATAGCAGGTCATTGTCTCATTTTGCACAAGGTCGAAAATGCCGAGATCATCTGCCATTTTCCATGTCTGTGCCTTGTCAATCCACATTAGTGGGGTATGTATGACAAACTGTTCATCCATAGCCAGATTTAGTGTGACATTCAGCGACTTGACAAATGAATCACGACAGTCCGGATATCCGCTGAAGTCTGTCTGTGAAACGCCGGTGACGATATTTCTAATGCCTTTTTCTCTTGCGATAACTGCTGCAATACTGAGAAAAAACAGGTTTCTTCCAGGTACGAATGTGTTGGGAAATGTGTTATCCGGCTTTTGTTCATCCATCTTCAGTGTATTGTCCGTAAGAGAATTTTTGCCTAAATGTCCTATGAATGTAACATCGATCACTTTGTGTTCAACTCCGGCTTTTGCGGCAATTTCCATTGCGCAGTCTATTTCGGCAAGATGTTTCTGCCCGTAAATGAAACTCAGAGCGTATATTCTTTTAAAATGTTTTTTTGCCCAGAAAAGACATGTTGTGGAGTCCTGTCCGCCGCTGAAAACCACAAGAGCCGAATTACTATCTGTTATCATAAATCTTTTATTTTGAATGCATTATATGAAATATTGGTATCATAGACATCTGTTTCCTCCCTTTTTTTGATGTAGCGGACAATTCGTATGGTCAGAGGAAGTATGATGATCTCATATAATGTTTTGGCAATTACCTGGAACAGCATAAGTTTTAAAAGCTCTTCAAACGGAATCATTCCTCCGAAGGCTAATGGGAAGAAAATCAGCGAATCAGCGCTTTCACCGACAACTGTACTGGCTACTGCTCTCAATGTGAAGTACTTCCCTTTGTTTGCCAACTTCATCTTGCTCATCACGTAGGCATTCAGGAATGAGCCGACAAGAAATGCGGCAAGTGAAGCGGCTGCTATTCTCGGAGCCATTCCAAAGACGAACCTGAATGCTTCTTCTCCTTTCCAGTAATCAGGTGACGGGAGAAGAAGAACAATCTGCGAGAATCCTATCACAAAGAAATTCATTATGAATCCAAGCCAGATGATCAGTCTCGCTTTTTTGTATCCCCAAACTTCTGCAATACAGTCGTTTATAATATATGATATCGGGAAGATCAGTAATCCTCCGGTTAGGGAAATAGAGCCTATTTTAATTATTTTTGTCTCCAGGAAATTGGAGGCAACCAGGCAGATGCAAAATAGTATCCCCAATATCATGAAGGATACCGAAACGGTCTTATTTTTCATTTCTTGTTTTTTAAGAGGTTACCAAGCACTCTTGTGTTCCGGCGGCAAAAGTAATAAATTGTGCATTATTATGCAATTTTGCCGGTTTCGCGACTCGGATTATTTCTATAATTTGTGATAAAATATTGTAAATCAATATTTCTAATGGATTTTACGGCTTATATCTTTTTCTATCTCCGCCCATATATTAGATTTGCAATATGACTGAAAAAGAGAGATGTGGAGATGGTGGGTGTGGGGTGTGGGGTGTGGGGTGTGTGACCGTTAATCGCCAGTATGATAGCATATTAGTTATTGTATGACCGGTCAAATCTTGATGGGGACAAGGATATCAATTATCAGGTAATCAGTTATTTAATGGTCACACAGCAGCATGGCGAGTGTAAATTTTAAATATTATTTTATATGGAGAAAAGGGTATTTTATTATGATGCATATCAACATATTTATCAAAGATCTGTTGATTGTGGTGTTATTTTCTATACCATTGAAGATTATATTGTTTATTATACCATCATAAGTGTCTATTCCAAAAAGTTGAGAGTAGAGATAATAGCATTGTGTTTTATGATTAATCATGTCCATATGCTGATAAGATGTCGGAATATTAATGACATGAGTGCTTTTATAGGGATAACAACTACAATGTTTGCAAAAGAATATAATAAGAATATCCGAAGAAATGGTGCGTTGTTCACTCCCTCTTATGGTAGCGCATCAAAGAAAACTGACAGGGCAATAAAAGCGTGTATTGCATATATATTAAATAATCCGGTAGAAAAATCAATCTGTAGATTTGCTCAAGATTATTGCTGGAATTTTATGTCATATTCCTGTAATGATAATCCGTTTTCTACAAAAATGAAAAGGAGAGAGTGTCCTGCATCATTAAGGTCTGTTTGTGATTTTATAATAAGATTATCAGATGAGAGATGCTACCTGTCATATAAATTGTTAAAAACCATTTTTAATAGTATTCCTGAGTCAAGGGATGAATCAAGGAACAATAATTATAAACAGTTGGTTGTAGACCATATCATTAAATGCTTTTCAACTATCAGGTATGATCTGATTTACAACTATTTTAGGAATTACGGCTCTCTCTTGTCAGCCTTGACGACAATGACGGGAAGCGAATATGATATCGATGAGGAGTGGAATAATAATCCTGATAATGTATATGACGAGCTAATAACAATTACAAAGAGACTTGGATATTTTGATATGAGGGGATGCTTCAGCGATATCTCCTCAAATGAACTTCAACATCTTGTTAATTATTTACAGAACAATTCAAATGCTTCTTTTAAGCAAGTATGCAGATTTCTCCACATTTAATCTTTTTCCAAATCGAGGAGTTTAGCTTTTAGGGCGAGGCCTCCGGCATAGCCGGTAAGTGAACCTGAAGAACCTGTGACACGGTGACATGGGATAACAATGGCAATGGGATTTCGGTTGCAGGCCATTCCGACAGCGCGGGCTGCTTTGGAGTTTCCAATCGCCGTTGCAACCTGTTTGTATGTTCGTGTGCTACCGTATGGTATTCTGCAAAGTTCTGTCCAGACACGTTTCTGAAAATCAGTCCCCTCTAAAAGGAGAGGAAGATCAAATATCTTTCGCTGTTTGCTGAAATATTCCTGAAGTTGAACAAATGCCATATCCGTCAACTCTGACGGATTATTACCTCCGGAAATGTGCTCATTCTCTGAAACGGATTGAATGAGAGAGATCCTGCCACCTGAACTGCCTATTTTGTATAGACCTGAGGCTGTCTTGTAGATGGCAATAGTGGTGGTATTGCTGTGTGTGACTGTTAATTTCATAAGTGTCAACTTACTACATATATTATGCCCGAAGGAAAATCTCCGGGCATAAGTATGGTAATTATCTTTAAGACAGTGATTTATCGGTCACACTAACCGAAGTATCCCTATCTATCGAAACGGCCACCGGTCCTAAAAGCCGAAATATCTGTCGGCATTATTGTAGGCGATATCTTTGACCATCTGGTGGATGAACTTCATTTCGCTCTTCGGCAATTTTCCTTTTTCAATGTCTTCACCGAGAATATTGCAGAGGATTCTGCGGAAGTATTCGTGACGAGGGTATGAGATGAAACTGCGGGAGTCAGTAAGCATACCTACGAAACGGCTGAGCAGTCCGAGTGCTGAAAGAGCGTTGATCTGCTTGCGCATTCCGTCTTCCTGATCCAAAAACCACCAGGCTGAACCGAACTGCATTTTTCCGGGGACAGTGCCGTCATTAAAAGTGTAAGCCATAGTAGCCAGGACCTCATTATCTTTCGGATTGAGACAGTACAGAATGGTTTTTGCAAGTTTGCCTTCCATTGCAAGACGGTCAAGGAATTTATGACCGGCTGCAGCGCAGTTTACATCATGGATTGCATCATATCCGGTATCAGGACCGAGTATATTCATCATACTGGTATTATTGTTTCGTATGGCTCCTATGTGGAATTGCTGTGACCATCCGCTTTCAGCATCCATTTTGGCAAAGTCGTATAATGTTGCGCTTCTGAATTTGAGAAGTTCTTCAGGGGTAGGCGCTTCGCCCTTGAGTGTGTTGCGGAATATCTTGTCAATCTCTTTTTCGGTGTAATCTTCTGCGTAGAATGTCTCAATGCCGTGATCGGAAAGAGAACAATGCATGCTTTCGAAGAACTGGTGTCTGTTGCGAAGCGCTGCAAGCAATTCTTCGTAATTTTCGATTTTCATTCCCGAAGCTGTTTCAAGTTTGGCTATATATTCTTTGTATGTAATAGGGTTTTCAATTGCCATAGCTTTGTCCGGTCTCCAGGCAGGAAGTACTTTTACTCCGAATGGGTGCGCATTGATCTGCTTGTGATATTCAAGAGAGTCTGCTGGGTCATCTGTTGTACATACTACCTTGACATTGAATTTCTTCATAAGTTCCTGACCGCGGAATTCAGGGGTGCGGAGCATTGCCGTACATTCATCATAGATTTCCCTGGCAGTGTCCGGTTTCAATATTTTGTCAACACCGAAAACACGCTTAAGCTCAAGATGTGTCCAGTGATATAGTGGATTACGTAGAGTATACGGTACTGTTTCAGCCCACTTCGTGAATTTTTCAAAGGATGGTTTATTCCCTGTTATATATTCTTCGGGCACGCCGTTTCCTCTCATTGCACGCCATTTATAATGGTCTCCGCCGAGCCAGACTTCAGTGAGGTCGTCAAATTGATAATTGTCTGCTATCATTTTTGGAACGAGATGGCAGTGGTAGTCAATGATGGGCATTGCTTCTGCGCTTTCATGATACAACTCGCGGGCTGCATCGTTTGTAAGCATAAAATCTTTGTCAATAAATGATTTCATAAATATAAAGTATTATAAATTAATTATTTCGTCTAAATTTTTCTCAAAAGTAATAAATATTTTCCAAGAATCGTGCACGGGCACGAAAATTTTATTTACTTTTGTAAAAAATATAAATAAAAACACGACAGATATGAAAAAATTAAACCGCTCCAATGTATCAGCAAAAAAATATACTGAAAAGATTATTCAGTTTGGAGAAGGAAATTTCCTTCGCGCATTTATAGAATGGATCATTTGGAAAACCAATCAGAAAACAGATTTCAATGCATCTGTAGTGGTTGTTCAGCCTATTGAAAAGGGAATGGTAGATGCACTTAATGAACAAGATGGTTTGTACCATCTTAATCTACAGGGACTTGATAAGGGAAAGTCGGTTGACTCAATAGATCTGATTGATGTTATAAGCCGCGGTATAAATCCTTATAGGGATTTTGATGAATATATTAAGCTTGCGGAGAATCCTGATATTCGTTTTGTTATTTCCAATACAACTGAAGCCGGTATTGCATTTGACCCTTCGTGCAAACTGGAAGATGCTCCGGCAAAGTCGTATCCCGCAAAACTGACACAGCTACTCTATCACAGGTACGAGTTCTTCAAGGGAGATATGACCAAAGGTTTCATTATTTTCCCATGTGAACTTATTTTCTTGAATGGAAAGGAATTGAAGAAATGTATCGAGCAATACATCGATCTATGGAAGATAGAAAGTGGCTTCAAGAAATGGTTTGAAGATGCCTGCGGGGTTTATTGCACACTTGTTGATAGGATCGTGCCAGGCTATCCAAAAGACACAATTGATGCTATTACGGAACGTATCGGTGTGGAAGATAGGCTCGTGGATAAGGCGGAAATATTCCACCTCTGGGTTATTGAGGCGCCTGAGAGCGTTTCTGAAGAATTTCCGGCAAACAAGGCAGGTTTAAATGTACTGTTCGTTCCGAGCGAAGCTCCGTATCACGAAAGGAAAGTCACTCTTCTGAATGGCCCTCATACAGTGCTTTCGCCTGTGGGATATCTCAGTGGTCTGAATACTGTCAGAGAATGTGTTGAGGATCCTCTTATCGGTAAATTTGTAAGGAAAGTGATGTTTGATGAACTTATGCAGACTTTAAATCTTCCAATGGAAGAGCTTGATAAATTTGCGAATGATGTACTTGACAGATTCGTCAATCCGTATGTCAAGCATTTTGTTACCAGCATTATGCTTAATTCATTTCCTAAATACAAGACGAGAGATCTTCCGGGCTTAAAGACTTTCCTCCAGCGCAATGGCCAACTTCCAAAGGGACTTGTCCTTGGACTTGCCGGTATAATTACCTATTATAAGGGAGGCAAGAGGGGAGATGATATCATCACTCCAAACGATGATCCGAAGATCACGGCCCTTCTCACTGAACTTTATGCTCTTGCTGAAGGTGTTTTAAATGCGGATTTTATCTGGGGCGAGAATTTGAATAAAGTATCCGGCCTTACCGAAATGCTTGTTGATGATCTTGAAGTTATCAGTGAAAAAGGGATGAGAGCGGCAGTAGAATCAATTTTGTAAATATATGGCAGACTATATTAGAATCAATTCGGCTGACAATGTCGCAGTTGCTCTCCATGATTTAAAAAGCGGCAGCAAGGCAGTTATTACCGGATTCGGCGAAGTTGTATTATGTGAAGATATTCCTGCCGGGCATAAGTTTACGTTATTCCCTCTTAAAAAAGGAGATAATGTCATTAAATACGGCTATCCTATCGGACACGTTCTTCGTGATGTGGAAAAAGGTGCCTTGATAGATCACAACTCTCTAAAGACAAACCTTGAAGGGTTGCTCGAATATTCCTATGAACCAAAACTCACAGATATTGTTACTGATCCACAGAAACGTACTTTTAAAGGGTTCAGAAGAGCTTCAGGTGAAGTCGGGATCAGAAACCAGATTTGGATTATCCCAACGGTTGGCTGCGTTAACGGAACAGTGGAGAAACTTGCCGAACTCTTCAGACGGGAAAAGCGTGATAATATGGGTAATGTGGATGCAATACTCTCTTTCCCACATAATTACGGATGTTCTCAGTTGGGAGACGACCACGAGAATACGAGGAAAATTCTGCGTGATATGGTACTTCATCCAAATGCAGGCGGTGTCCTGGTTGTCGGTCTTGGTTGTGAAAATAACCAGCTATCCGTGTTCAAGACAATGTTCGATGGTATTGACAGCGGCAGAGTGAAGTTTATGGAGACTCAGAAGGTTGATGGAGATGAACTGGAATATGGATTGAAAATGCTCAGAGAGATATTCAATGCATGTTCAAATGATAAGAGGGAGGAGATCCCTGTCTCGGAATTGAGGGTAGGCCTTAAATGCGGCGGTTCAGACGGCCTTTCAGGAATTACTGCAAATCCGATGCTCGGTGTTTTCTCCGACTGGATAGTTTCCCAGGGAGGAACTACTGTGCTTACTGAAGTTCCTGAAATGTTCGGGGCTGAAACCATTCTTATGAACAGATGTGGCAATAGCGGGATTTTTAATGATACAGTCCACCTGATCAATGATTTCAAGTCGTATTT
>CAZPLM010000089.1:7769-8680 GCA_964587275.1 uncultured Muribaculaceae bacterium
ACTGAGGTTCCTGAAATGTTTGGAGCAGAAACAATATTAATGGAAAGGGCAATTAATGAAGAAATTTTTAAGAAAATAGTACACTTAATTAATGAATTTAAAGCGTATTTTCTTGCTAATAACCAACCTGTCTATGAAAATCCATCTCCAGGGAACAAGGCAGGTGGTATTTCCACACTTGAAGAGAAATCTTTGGGATGTACTCAAAAATGCGGCAAATCTACAGTCCGTGGTGTATTGAAATACGGAGACCGGCTTTCATGTAAAGGGCTCAATCTCCTAAGTGCCCCCGGCAATGACCTTGTTGCATCTACTGCGCTTGCCTCTTCAGGATGTCAAATAGTCCTTTTTACAACCGGTCGCGGTACCCCGTTCGGCACATACGTTCCGACAATGAAAATTTCCACTAATTCCATGCTTGCATCAAGAAAACCTGCATGGATTGATTTTAATGCCGGAGTTATAGCTGAGGGAGAGGATATGGCAAAGACTGCCGTACGTTTCATTGACTTCGTTATGGATATTGTCAATGGCGTGCCTGTAAATAATGAAAAATCCGGATTCAGGGAAATAGCGATTTTCAAGAGCGGAGTAACCCTGTAGGTTATCTCTGAAACTTAATTATTAGTAATAATCCAAATTCAGCCTTGTGAGGATATCCATGTGCATATAGTTATCCTTCTTTGACGGACGTTTGTGCAGTAAAACATAGTCAGACAGAGCTATGACTGCACGATCGGTCTGTTCTTCAGTGTGTTGAGAAATAAGAATACTGATAATATCGGACTGTAATGCGGCTACATTTTTATCCAGATTGTCAAAGCCTATAATTCTGCACCCCTTAATATGGTTTTTCGCAAGGTATGGACATATAAGATGTATCCTTGAATTGAACATCACTATGTATTTGA
>CAZPLM010000090.1:0-8662 GCA_964587275.1 uncultured Muribaculaceae bacterium
AGGAACTGCTTGCAAAGATAGAGGAGGTGGAAAAAGAGAGTGCCGGCAATACGACATTGACCCTGATTCTGATGCTGAGTTATAGTGGAAAATGGGATATTCTTCAGGCCGCCGGCAGATATGTTGAGGATGTGAGGAAGGCTGCTGAAAATGGAGAAACAGTTCCTGCCTTAGACGAATCCACTTTTTCCTCATATTTATGTACATACGGAATTCCTGATCCTGATTTTCTTATCAGAACCAGCGGAGAACAGAGGCTGAGCAACTATATGTTGTGGCAATGCGCCTACACTGAATTTTATTACACAAATGTACTTTGGCCTGATTTTCGCAAAAATGAATTCCGCATAGCTCTCGAAAGCTTCGGTCATAGAGAAAGACGCTATGGGAAAATTAAATAAAACATTATCTTTGCACATTTATTGATAAGTATTTAATGAAACTGCTTAAATCATTTGCCATTGTCCTTTTGTTCTTTCCCTTATTCGCAAGAGCCCAGGATGAAAAAGTTTCTCAGTCAATAGAAGTTGACTACAATGCGCCCAAAACTTATATCATCGGTGATATAAAGGTAAAAGGCACCAATTATCTCAATAATGATCAGATCATCTCTCTGACGGGGATGAAAATTGGCGATAAGGTGACAGTCCCGAGCGAGGATCTCTCATCCATAATAAAAAGAATTTGGCTTCAGAGATACTTTTCTGAGGTTGGAATTTATGTTGATTCACTTTCTACCAATCAGGACACTGCGTTTTTCAGGCTTCAGATTAAAGAGAGACCAAGGGTGTCGGCATGGCAGTTCAAGGGGGTGAAAAATGCTGAGAAAGATGATTTGAAAGAGAGGCTGAATCTCCGTCGAGGAGGAGAACTTTCCGAATACGTGGTTTCGTCATCTACCGGCATTATCAAGAAATACATGAAAGAAAAGGGCTTTCTCAATGCGAAAGTTGATGTCCTTCAGGAAAACGATACACTGATTAAGAATGCAATAAAAGTGACCTTTGCGGTCGATAGAGGGACTAAGGTCAAAGTAAAGCATATCAAATATGATGGCGTTACAGGTGTCAAAAAGTTCAAACTTGACAAGTCGATGAAGAAGACAAAGGATATGAAGTGGTATAACTTCTTTAATACTAAGAAGTTTAATGAGGATGAATATCCAAATGACAAGGTCAAGCTGATGGAGGCGTTTAACGAACTTGGTTATAGAGATGCGAAAATTGCAAAGGACTCTATCTATTATATTGAAGATGGCAGGATGGCCATTGATTTCAAGATTGATCAGGGAAAGAAGTATTATTTCAGGAACATATCATGGACAGGTAACTCTATCTATACAGGTGATTATCTTTCAAGTATTCTTAGAATACAAAAAGGTGATGTGTATGATGTAGTTACTTTGAATGAGAGGCTTCAAGGTGGAGGCAGCGATGGAAGTACTTCAATATCATCACTTTTCAGAGATGACGGTTACCTCTTTTTCAATGTAACTCCCGTTGAAGTCAATATAGTCGGAGATTCTGTCGATGTAGAGATAAGAATGGTCGAAGGTGAACAGGCTACATTCAACAATGTCCTGATAAGCGGTAATAACGTTACAAATGAAAATGTTATCAGACGCGCTGTTTTTACCAGACCGGGCTACCTTTTCCGTCAGACTGACTTTGAAAGATCCATCAGGGAACTTGGCACGATGACGAATTTTGATGCAGAGAAAATAACACAGCAGGGGACAGGGTGGAATCTTATTCCGAATCCGGCAAACAATACTGTTGATATTTCATATAATGTTGAGGAAAAAGCGAACAGCCAGCTTGAGTTATCGGGAGGTTGGGGAAGTAATACATTTGTAGGTAGTGTCGGAGTCAGTTTCTCGAATTTCTCTACTAAAAATTTCTTCAAGAAAGAGGCATGGAGACCTGTACCACTTGGAGACGCGCAGGAGCTTTCTATAAAGTTCCAGACTAACGGTACCTACTATACTGCCTTAACTGCAAGCTTTACAGAACCGTGGCTTTTTGGTAAGAAGCCTACTTCACTCAATGTCTCAGTCTATCTGACTAAACAGACGAACTCATATATCTCATCATATTATCAGGTCCTTAATGATGACGAATATTTTAAGATATACGGAGCTGCAATAGGCATAGGTACCCGTCTGAAATGGCCTGACAATTACTTCGTTCTTTATAACCAGTTGAGCTGGCAGACATACGAATTGAAGGACTGGTCATATTATTTCCTCTTTGAAAATGGTAAATCGCACAATATCAACTATACTGTAACTCTTTCAAGAAATTCTACAGATCAGTCGATCTATCCGAGACAGGGTTCGGATCTCTCATTCGCCATTCAGTTGACACCGCCGTATTCACTCTTAAGGGATAAGAATACTGACTATGATTCAATGAGCGATGAAGATCACTACAGATGGATTGAATATAACAAGTGGACATTTAAAGGATCTACTTATGTCAAACTTATAGGCGATCTGGTACTTATGACAAGAGCTCAGTTCGGATATCTCGGATATTACAATAAGAAATGGGGCTATTCACCATTTGAAGGCTTCCTTGTCGGTGGTGACGGTATGTCGGGATATAATACATACGGTCAGGATGTGATAGCATTAAGGGGATATGAAAATTATTCACTGACTCCTTATACAACTGCCGGATCTTATGCCGGAAATGTTTACGACAAGTTTACGGTAGAGTTGAGATACCCTATAGTAATGCAGCCTCAGTCCACGATTTATGCGCTTTGCTTCCTTGAGGGCGGTAACTGCTGGTCGGATATAAAGGATTTCAACCCATTCCAGATTAAACGTTCAGCCGGATTCGGTCTTAGAGTTCTGCTTCCTGTAGTCGGGATGTTGGGAATAGATTGGGGATATGGATTTGACAACCCTTCATCTTCAGACAGAAGCCAGTTCCACTTCCTGATCGGTCAAGAGTTTTAATCAATAAAAAGATAAACGTATGAAAAGGTTTTTTTTAGGAATAGTTTTGATGGCCTTGTGCTCCTTTTCAGGATTTGCACAGAAGATAGGCTATATTGATACCGAAGAGATATTAAACGGGATACCGGAGTATCAGACTGCACAGCAGCAACTGAATGAACTTGCAGACAAATACAAATCAGTCATTGAGGCTGAGATAGGCAAAATTGATGTACTTTATCAATCTTATCAGAATCAAAAAGCAGCTCTTAGCGAATCTCAGCGTCAGGTAAAGGAGAATGAGATTATAGAAAAGGAGAAGGCCGTAAAGGAAAAACAAAAAATATACTTCGGCGAAGAGGGGATTATGGCTTCAAAATCGGAAGAACTGTTGACTCCAATCAAGAATAAGGTTCAGTCTGCAATTGATGCCGTCTCTTCAAAGGAGGGCTATTCTCTGGTGCTTGATTTGGCGGCAATGTCGGGAGTTGTCTATAAGGACACAAGTCTGGACTTGACTCAGAAAGTATTCAAGTATTTGAACATCAGCAATAATATTTAAAATCATTATAATAAACTTATGAAAAAAATTACTATTATTTTGTTTATTTTGGGCGTTACTTTTTCTGCTAATGCTCAGAATTATAAATTCGGACATATCAATACCGGTGAACTTGTTGGTCTGATGTCTGAAACTGATTCAGCAAGAGTTAAACTTGATGCATACAGAACTGAGCTTGTCGGTGAAATGGATGCCATGCAGACAGAGTATAACACTAAGGTCAATACTTATCAGCAGAAAGAATCTACATGGACACCTGCAATAAAACAGACAAAAGAGGCTGAGATTCAGGAGATTTATCAGAGACTCGGACAGTTTCAGCAATCTGCTCAACAGGATTTGAGCAATATGGAACAAAGCCTGATGGCTCCTATTTATCAGAAAGCACGTGATGCAATCAACAAAGTAGCTGTCAATAATCAATTGACATACGTTTATGATCTCTCTTCCGGAGCGCTGATCTATATCAACAACGATCAGAGCATTGATATCCTTCCGCTGGCGAAGAAAGAGTTAGGAATTCCTGCTGAAAAGGTAGCTCCTACTCAAATGGCCTCAGATAATAATGCAAGATAGTGCATATTAGAATACAATAAGATTGCCGGCTGAAAGAGGATTTTTCAGCCGGCTTTTTATTAATTATTTTCTATATAAATCAATAATATTGATTACATTTGTAAATTATATAAAGCAAAAAGCAAATAAATAAAAATCAAATCTTTTAATGATGCAACACAAAGTTATTGACACAAAAGATGTCGTAATTCGTTTCGCAGGAGACTCCGGAGACGGAATGCAGTTAACCGGGACATTGTTTGCAGATGCGTCGGCACTTTATGGAAATGAAATTTCCACATTTCCTGATTATCCGGCAGAAATTAGAGCGCCTCACGGGACTGTTTTCGGTGTATCCGGATTCCAGGTCCATTTCGGAAGCGCCGATGTTCATACACCTGGTGATTTTTGCGATGTCTTAGTGGCCATGAACCCTGCTGCCTTGAAAGCCAATGCAAAATGGGCGAAGCCTACAGCTACTGTAATCGTTGACACCGATTCATTTGATGAAGCCGGAATGAAAAGAGCCGGATTCAAGACAGATGATCCTTTTACTGAATTAAAAATCGAAGACAGGAACATTATCTGTTCTCCTATCACTTCACTGACAAAAGAGAGCTTGAAGGAGAGCGGACTGGACAGCAAGGCTATCGTACGTTCCAAGAATATGTTTACCCTCGGAATGTGTTTCTTTATCTTCAATCGTTCTCTGGACTCTACGAATGATTATCTTGACAGAAAGTTCAAAAAGAAACCATTCCTTATAGCACCAAATAAAAAAGTTCTTTTTGATGGCTTTAATTATGCAAGCAATATTCACGCTATAGCAAATACTTATGAAGTTCAGCCTGCAAAGCTTGAAAAAGGAACATACCGTAATATCAACGGTAATCAGGCGACCGCATGGGGACTTATCGCAGCTTCAGAAAAGAGCGGACTTCCTCTCTTCTGCGGTTCGTATCCTATCACCCCTGCCACCGCTATACTTGAAGAGCTTGCCATACATAAGAATCTTAATGTAAAGACACTTCAGGCTGAAGACGAGATTGCCGGCATTTGTACAGCAATAGGCGCTGCGTATGCAGGTAATTTTGCTGTTACCACCACTTCGGGTCCGGGCCTTTCACTTAAATCTGAGGCTCTGGGACTTGCAATGATAACCGAACTTCCTCTTGTCCTTGTTGATGTTCAGAGAAGCGGCCCTTCAACAGGTATACCTACCAAGACCGAGCAGACAGATCTCAATCAGGCTCTTTATGGAAGAAACGGCGAATGCCCGATATGTGTCATTGCCGCCCATTCTCCTTCTCATTGCTTTGATGCGGCATTTATGGCCGGCAAGCTTGCAATGGAACACATGATGCCTGTCATTCTTGTTTCTGAGGGCTTCATTGCAAATGGTTCTGAACCATGGAGAATTCCTTCGATGAAGGATTATCCTGCGATCAAACCTCCGGTTATTGATTCTTGTGAAGGACCTTTCAAACCATTTGAGAGAGATCCGGAGACTTTGGCTCGTAAGTGGGCATTCCCTGGTAAAGCAGGACTTGAACACCGTATCGGCGGTCTTGAGAAGAATCCTGCAGGAGCGATCTCTTCAGATCCTGAAAATCACGAAAAGATGGTTGCGGCGAGGGAAGAAAAAATCGCTCGCGTTGCCAACTATATACCGGAACTTAATGTTATCGGCGAAGATCATGGCGATGTTTTGCTTGTTGGCTGGGGAGGTACATTCGGACATCTCTTTACAGCGGTAAAACAGTTCCATGCTGAAGGTAAATCAGTCTCCCTTGCTCACTTTGATTTCATCAATCCGCTTCCTAAGAATACTGATGAGGTATTCTCCAAATTCAAGAAGATTCTTGTCTGTGAGTTGAACAGCGGACAGTTTGCAAATTATCTGAGGGCTAAGATGCCACACTACCAGTACTTGCAGTGCAATAAGGTACAGGGGCAGCCTTTCATTGTAAAGGAAATTGTTGATGCAGTCAATAAAATACTTTAATCTTTAGAATATAATATTATGGCATATACAGCACAAGATTTCAAAAGTGACCAGGAAGTAAGGTGGTGCCCGGGATGCGGCGACCATGCAGTTCTGGCCTCTTTACAGAGAGCGCTCCCGGAGGTTTGCGAGTCGCTCGGTTATAAAAAAGAAAGAATAGTGTTCATTTCCGGTATCGGCTGCTCTTCAAGGCTTCCTTACTATATGAATACATTCGGTTTCCATAGTATTCACGGACGTGCGACAGCTATTTCAACAGGGGCAAAGGTTGCAAATCCGACACTTTCTATCTGGCAGGCTACTGGAGACGGCGATGCTCTCGCAATTGGAGGCAATCACTTTATCCATGCGATCCGCAGGAATATTGATATCAACATCGTATTGTTCAACAATCAGATTTACGGTCTGACAAAAGGACAGTACAGCCCGACATCAAAGCTTGGCGCAATTACAAAAACATCCCCTTACGGGACGGTAGAACATCCTTTTAATCCGGGAATGCTTGTTCTTGGAGCAAGAGGCACATTCTTTGCACGAAGTATTGATGCTGACCTCAAGTTGAATCAGGAGATTTTTATCGCAGCGGCAAAGCATGACGGTACTTCAATTTGTGAGATGCTTACAAACTGTGTTATTTTTAATGATGGCGCTCACAAGGCATTTGCCGACAGGGAGGTAAAAGAAGATATGACAATCACACTAAGACACGGACAGCCTATGATTTTTGGCAAGAACAGAGACAAAGGTCTTATTTTGAAAAATCACAGACTGCAAGTCGTTACTCTTGGTAAGGATGGAATAAATGAGAGCGATATTCTTGTTCATGATGCTCATTCGTTTGATACAGGTATCCAGAATATGCTCGTTGAAATGAAGGCTCCTGATTATCCTGTTGCATTGGGCGTTATCAGGGATGTGGCTGACAAAACCTATGATGATAATGTCAGGGATCAGCTTGCAGAAGTCAGAGAGAAAATTAAAATCAGAACAGTGGATGAATTACTTCATTCAGGTTCTACCTGGGAAGTTAAATAACAGTTATTAACCATATTAATTTTAAATTTTAAAAAATATTATGAAAGTTTCTGAAGTAATGGCTAACCTCGAAAAAAAGCATGGCGAAGAGAAAGAATTTCTCCAGGCAGTGCAAGAGGTGCTCGAATCTATTGAGGAAGTTTACAATCAACATCCTGAATTTGAAAAGGCTAAAATCGTTGAAAGAATCGTTGAGCCTGATCGTATTTTTACATTCCGTGTTACCTGGGTTGATGATAAGGGTGAAGTTCAGACTAACCTCGGCTACCGTGTTCAATTCAACAGCGCAATAGGCCCATATAAGGGAGGTCTTCGTTTCCACAAGGCAGTTACTCCTTCAATGCTTAAATTCCTTGGCTTTGAGCAGACATTTAAAAACTCTTTGACTACTCTTCCTATGGGTGGTGGCAAAGGCGGTTCAGATTTTGATCCGGTTGGAAAGTCAGATGCTGAAATTATGAGATTCTGCCAGGCATTCATGTATGAATTGTGGCAGGTTATCGGCCCTGATCAGGATATTCCTGCAGGTGACGTAGGAGTAGGTGGACGTGAAATCGGCTTCCTTTATGGTATGTATAAGAAACTTGCACGTCAGTATAATACAGGCGTTCTTACCGGAAAGGGTATGACTTGGGGAGGTTCTATTCTTCGTCCTGAAGCTACCGGTTTTGGTGCACTCTATTTTACACAACACGTTCTTCATCAGGCAGGTAAGGATATCAAAGGCAAAACAATCGCTCTTTCAGGCTTCGGTAACGTAGCATGGGGCGCTGCAACAAAGGCAGTTGAATTAGGTGCTAAGGTTATCGCTATTTCAGGTCCTGACGGAGTATGCAATATTCCTGACGGTATAACCAAGGAAATGATCGACTATATGCTTGATATGCGTGCTTCTAACAAGAATATGGTATCAATGATGGCTGACAAGTTCCCTGGAAAGGCTAAGTTTGTAGCAGGTAAGAAGGCATGGAGCATCAAGTGCGATATCGCTCTTCCTTGCGCATTCCAGAATGAACTTAACGGTGATGACGCTAAAGAACTTCTTGCAAACGGTACATGGTGCTGCTGCGAAGTTTCTAACATGGGTTGTACACCTGAGGCTATCCACGCATTCCAGACAGCTAAGATTCTCTTCGCTCCCGGTAAGGCAGTAAATGCCGGCGGTGTTGCTACTTCAGGTCTTGAAATGACTCAGAATGCAGCTCACCTTGCATGGACAGGTGCTGAAGTTGATGCTAAACTTCATCAGATTATGACAAGTATTCACGAAGCTTGTGTTAAATATGGTACACAGCCTGACGGTCGTATTGACTATGTCAAGGGTGCTAATATTGCCGGCTTTATGAAAGTTGCTCACGCAATGCTTGAACAGGGTATCATCTAATTAATTTAATTGAAAATTAAATTAATTAGATAGGGTGGCAAACTGCCACCCTATTTTTTTATACCCCCACTAAATCTCCCCTAAGGGGAGAGGTACACGAGCTCCGTCGTCGCATGCTGAAGCATGCTTTTGACTATGCTCGGTCGGCTGTTGCCTGTATAATAATGCCTCAGAAAT
>CAZPLM010000091.1:0-1003 GCA_964587275.1 uncultured Muribaculaceae bacterium
CTGCTGAAGAATATTGCTGAAACCACTGACGGTAAGTATTTCAGGGCGACTGATAACACGAAGTTGCTTGAGATTTACAATGAAATCAATAAGATGGAAAAGAATAAGACGACAGTGGACAGTTTCCCGATATATACTGAACTGTTTATGAGATATGCGCTTATAGCTCTTGCTGCGCTATTGTTGGAATTGATTTTCAGGTTATTTATTTTTAAGAGGATACCGTAGTATGATTCATTTTGCACAAACAGAATATTTATTGTTGCTTCTTTTGATACCCCTTTTCTTTGTAGGTTTTTGGGCATACCTGAAGATGAAAAGAAAAAGGATTGCAAAATTCGGTAATGAGGAGTTGGTAAAACAACTCACACCGAAGGTGTCCAATGGAAGAGGATGGCTCAAGATCTCCCTGTTCGCAGTTGCATTTTTCTTTTTTGTCATTGGCCTTTCCCGTCCTCAGTTGGGAGCCCGTCTCAAGGAGACTGAGAGCAAGGGTGTTGAAATTATGATTGCACTGGATGTTTCCAATTCAATGCTGGCCGAAGATTATTCTCCTAACCGCCTTGAAAGGGCAAAGTTGGCTATCTCAAGACTTGTTGACAAACTTCAGGGCGACAGGATAGGGCTGGTCGTTTTTGCGGGAGAGTCATTTATACAGTTGCCTATAACTACCGATTATGTTTCGGCAAAAGTCTTTCTTAACAGTATTGACACAAAGTCTATCCCTATCCAGGGAACTGCCATTGCGGATGCTCTGACGACATCTGCAAGAAGTTTCAGTATTCAGAGTGAGAAGAGCAGGGCTATCATATTGATTACAGATGGTGAAGATCATGAAGGAGATGTACTTGAGACAGCCAAGTCTATAGCTGATAGCGGAATAAGAATCTATTGCATTGGTGTCGGTTCTTCCGATGGGCAGCCGATTCCGATGGATGGCGGACTGCTTAAGGACAGTGACGGCAATATTACGGACTACAAAGAGTTTACCATGTATTCTGCC
>CAZPLM010000091.1:1013-4068 GCA_964587275.1 uncultured Muribaculaceae bacterium
GTTTTCATTTTATATAGCTGAATTAGAGAAGTATTTGAAAAAGATTGCAAGTGTAGGAAACGGAGATTATGTCCGTGCGGGAAATGCCGAATTCGGACTTAATCCGATTGTTTCCAACATCAGGGAAATTGAGGCTGAAAACTTCAAAAATGTTGTTTTTGAAGATTTTGATGAACAGTATATGTACTTCTTCGGGATTGCACTGTTTTTCCTGATACTGGAGTTATTTATAGGAGAACGTAAAAGCGGAAAAAAACTTTTCGGACAGGAGGCAAAAGGATGATGAAAAGAGTAATATTATTGTTGACGATTATTTGTCTGCCGCTTGCTGTATTTGCACAAAATGACAGACATGAAGTAAGGTCGGGCAACAGGAAGTTTAAAAAAGACGATTTCCAGAGCGCAGAGATTAATTATAAAAAGGCGCTTCTCAAGGATTCTATTTCCAATGCAGCTAATTTTAATCTTGGTAATACATATTACAGGATGGATAATTTTACTGAGGCGGAAAAGAATTATAGTGTTGCGGCGGATTCCCTCATAAGGGAGGGGAAAGGTGCGAATCTGTACTATAATATGGGAAATACATATCTGAAAGGGAAAAAATACAGTGAGGCTGTAGAGGCATTTAAGAATTCCCTGCGTCAGAATCCTGATGATATGGATGCAAAATCCAATCTGGCTTATGCTCAAAAAATGCTTGAAAATCAGCAGAACCAGGATCAGAACCAGAACCAGGATCAGAACCAGAATCAGGATCAGAATAAAGATCAACAGAACCAGGATCAAAACAAGGACCAGCAAGATAAGAATCAGAACCAGGATCAAAATAAGGACCAGAACAAAGACCAGAACAAAGATCAGAACAAAGATCAACAGGACCAGAACCAGAATCAGGAGCAACAGAATAAGGACCAGAATCAGGAGCAGCAGAATCAGGGTTCCCAAAAAATATCTCCTCAGGCTGCCCAGCAAATGCTTCAGGCCATTCAGGACAAAGAAAAAAAGACACAGGACAAAGTCAAAAAGGAAAAAGCGGCATTATTAAAATCAAAACAGAAAGAAAAGAATTGGTAGCAATATGTTGAGTATGAAAAAAAGGTTATTGATATTGGCGTTTATGCTTTTCTCCATTAGCGGAATAGCTCAGGAGCTTACTGTCGAGGCGCCCTCAGTTGTCACATCAAGTGAGACATTTAGAATAGTTTTTTCGGCAAACGGCAAGATTTCCGACTTCAACTGGCCCGGTACAAACGATTTTTCAATTGTTTACGGACCGCAGAAGGGTTCATCATCTTCTGTCACCATCATTAATGGTAAACGAGAATCCAAGAGTTCCGAATCATATACCTATGTGCTTCAGCCATTGAAAGAGGGGACTTTTACCTTGCCGGCTGCCACTGCAACAATTGACAAAAAAGAGTACACAAGCGGAGCATTTAATATTGAGGTAGTAAATGATGATCAGCAGGGACAACAGCAACAAACTCAACAAACTCAGCAGAATCAACAGGGACAGCAACAGGCCCTGACAACAGGAAGTGTCTCGGACAACGATATTTTTCTGCGTCTGTCACTCAGCAAAACAAATGTAGTGAAAGGCGAACCGATAGTTGCATCATTGACACTTTACACCAGAGCGGATATCGCCGGATTTGAGAATATCAAGTTCCCGACATTCAACGGGTTCTGGAGCAAAGAGACCTTTACTCCTCAAAATATCGAATTCAACAGAGAAAATATCAATGGAAAGATTTACAACTCTGCAATTCTAAGGAAATATATGCTTATTCCGCAACAGACAGGCTCTATTACAATTGATCCTGCAGAGTTAGTCTGCCTTTTGAGAGTGAGGGCTTCTTCCGGAGGTTCCCGCACCATTTTTGATGACTTCTTTGATAATTATCAGACTATAAGAAAAAGGTTAACCACTAAATCGGCTACAATAAATGTTAAGCCATTACCTGCCGGTGCTCCTGCGTCATTTGCAGGCGGAGTAGGGGACTTCAAGATTTCAGCGAAGTTAAGTTCAGATACACTCAGTTCGAATGAGGCCGGATCTTTAATAGTTACAATTTCCGGGACAGGAAATATTTCCATGCTTGAGGCCCCGACAGTTACTTTTCCTCCTGATTTTGAGGTATATGATGTAAAAGGCTCTGAAAAAATCTCAGCTGACGGCACAAAGGGAAGCAAAACATACGAATACCCCTTTATTCCGAGGAGCTATGGTAATTTTACTATTGATCCAATAGAATATTCATTCTATAATATTTCCAAAAACGGTTATATTACTACAACTGCACCGGGATTTACAATTAAAGTTGGGAAAGGCAGCGAAGTGGATAACGGTGGAGTCGTGATTCCGGGTGTTGTCAAACAGTCAGTCAAGAATCTCGGAGAAGATGTACGATTTATTGCGACAGGTGTACCTGCCCTGAAAAACAAAGGGACTTTTTTTGTCGGATCTGCTCTTTTCTATATACTGATTGCAGTAATTATATTACTTTATTTCGTTGCGGTCAGGTTACTTGCATTTACAGCAGCGAGGAGGGAGGATATAGCAGGCTCAAGAAAAAGAAAGGCCAACAAGATGGCTCGTTTGAGATTGAAACAGGCAAACGAATATTTGAAAAAAGATATCAGTTCTGCATTTTATGAGGAGCTTCACAAGGCAATTCTCGGATATATGTCTGATAAGCTGGTAATGCCTGTGTCTGAATTGTCAAAAGAGAAAATTGAGGAGACACTTAAAGAGAGAAACGTACCGGAACAGCTTATTACTTCTTCTCTGGATATTATCGATGCCTGCGAGTTTGCCAGATATGCACCTGATGCTTCATCAGAGGCGATGGAAAATCATTACACCCTGGCGGTTAAAGTTATTTCAGAATTGGAGGGAAACGTGAAAAACAAAAATACTGTAAAAAAGAACTCGAATGTTGAAAGTTCATCATTTGCGTTCATTATGATACTCGCTGCGACTTCTCTAACAGCTATTACTTCGCAACCATTGAACGCGCAGACTCTTACTTTGCCTTCTGAGCAGGCATCG
>CAZPLM010000091.1:4078-6930 GCA_964587275.1 uncultured Muribaculaceae bacterium
AGTGGCGGTGGTAACTGTACCGGGACCTTCAGATGAGATTCTATCCGGTTCAGATGAGAGTACTCTTTGGGGACTTGGAAACGAGGCTTTTACAAAAGAGGAATATTCCAATGCTCTTGCGTTCTTTAAAGCAATAGAGAAAAGGGAGAGGGTATCTGCAGCTCTTTATTATAATATAGGGAATACATATTTCAAGATGGACGATATGGCTCATGCCATTCTATATTTTGAGAGGGCGCTTAAGATTAATCCGAGATATAGTGATGCAAAGAACAATTTAATTATTGCTCAGGGTTCAGTTCTTGATAAAATCGAGAAAGTGCCTGATTTTATTCTTGTTACCTGGGTAAAGAACGTGAAATATATGATTTCGTCCGATGTTTGGGCAAAAATTTCTCTTGTGCTGTTTTTGGCGGTAGCCCTGCTCTTCCTCGGGTTCAAGTTCTTTCCATACTCAAAAGGCAGAAAGATCTCATTTATCTTTGCATGGATTGTCCTGTTTTTTGCCGTTTCGTCACTTCTTTTCTCAATAAGCGAGAAGAGGGACAACCTTCATGAAAATCAGGCAATAGTCATATCTGCGGTCTCCTCTGTGAAGAGTTCTCCTGCACGTAACGGGAAATCCATCTTCATTCTCCATGAAGGGACAAAGATCGAGCTTCTCGATGACCTTGGAGAGTGGAAAAAGATCGAATTGGCAGATGGCCGTCAAGGCTGGCTGCTGACCTCTGAGATCGAGAAGATCTGATTTGTCGTCAGTATTGAATCAGAGTAATGATTCCATCCATTGTGCTTATCAGAAGCCTGTTGTCTTTCACAGGCACAATTGAGTTTATCAGAGCGAAGGAGACCTTGTGCTTCCATAAAATTGATCCGTCAGATGCATCAAAACAGAAGATATTTCCCTTGTCTGTAGGAATGAAGAGATATTCCCTGGCTGTTTTTTTGTCGAATTGTGATAAGGTCGGAGTAGGGGCGATATCGTAACCGAGACCGCTTTGTACCTCCCATACCTTTTCAACCTTATAAGGATTTGTTCTGAACGCTATTATGGTATTGAACATTGTTTTGACAAAGATTTTATCTTTATCGGCAGATAATCCGATACTTTCTCTTCCGCCATCAGCCGACCAGAGTGTTATTCCGTTTCGTATGTCAATTGCATAAGTTTTCCTTTCAGGAGTGGTGATGTAAACAGTATTGCCTGATCTGACCGGAAAGACTGCAGCCGGCGAGTACATCCTGTTTTTTTTGACTTTCCATTCCCATTTGAGTGAGCCGTCAAGGATGTTGAGGCAATAGAGGGTATTTGCCCAATCTCCAAATATGACATACTCATCATCGGCCCAGGCCTTGTCTTCAACAAAACCGCCTACCTTGTCAAAACGCCAGACAAGTTTGCCGTTTTTCATATCTATTGCTCTGAAAACGCCATCAGATGCTCCGATATAGCACTTTCCATTATAAATTGAAGGCGAGGCAAGAACTGACTTGTCGCACTTGTGTCTCCAGAGAACAGTTCCGTCCTTAATGTTTAAACAATAAATATAAGAGTCTGTCGATCCAGTTACAACACGCTTGCCGTCAGTGGCCGGAGTTGAGAAAATCTTACCCTCAGTGGCATAGCTCCAGACAAGCTTGCCGCTGGAAGCATCAAGAGTCTTTATTACTCCTTTTGTGTTTGCATAAATGACTTTATCACCACTTATAATTGCTCCGCATCCGATATCGCTGTCATCCTGTATGGACCAGATTTCCTTTACCTGCGGATAATTATCATTTATATCGAAACGAAGCCAGGGGAATTCATCAGGTATGCAGTATGGGTTATCCGCAGTCGGCTGTTGAGGAGAAAAGCGAGGGGAGCTGCTGATATCGATGCCAAACCAGGCCTGTCCGGGCTCCTGATTGACAATTTTTTCACTTGCCGTTATTCTGCCATCTGCAACTGTAATTATATTATAGCCGATCCCTCTCTCTTTGTTGCCGTCAGGCGATCTT
Source organism: uncultured Muribaculaceae bacterium (assembly GCA_964587275.1). GTDB lineage: Bacteria > Bacteroidota > Bacteroidia > Bacteroidales > UBA932 > CAZPLM01. The sequence continues at coordinate 6,080 of CAZPLM010000091.1, forward strand.
CCGAGCATTCCCGGTATTCCAAGATAATTCAATTCCACATTTCTGTGCCAGTGACCTCCCATGATGACCTGAATGTTCGTTTTCTTCAGAATATCAACAACTTGAAAATAGATCAGAGCAGATGTGTCCTGCGGATAGTGGTTTATGAAAAAAACGGGCTGCTCTTCAGGTATTGAGCCTGCAACAGAGTCAAGCCAAACTAAAGATTCGTGAGGGATGAGTGCAGGGGCCATTCTCATATTGGGACCGCTGTTGCAACCGAGAAATCTGATCCCTCCTTTGGTGAAATTGAATGTCTCATATCCGAAGACTTTTGCAAATGTGTTGCATCCGCTTTCCGACCATTTCGCATCGTGGTTGCCGGCAACTACGTAATATGGTTTCACCAACTTGTCAATAATGCTTTTTGCAATGGCTATCTCGCGGTCTGAACCGAAATCCGTAATGTCTCCTGCCAGAATAGAGAATTGGATATCATCCTGTGAATTTATGTCTTCTACGCACTGCTTAAGTATGTCAATTCTGTCTGAACCTTCCGAAATGTGCGTGTCTGCAAGATATGCAAATTTAAAATTTTCATCCTGAGCCGGCGCATTAAGTGACAGAAGAAACAAAAAAAATGTCAGGAATATGTTTTTAAACAGTCTCATTATTATTCATTTAACAGAGAAAGAAGGTATTTGCCGTATTGATTTTTTGCCATTGGGGTGGCAATCGAAAGTAACTTATCACTATCAATCCATTTGTTGTTGTATGCGATCTCTTCAAGGCAGGCAATTTTCAGCCCCTGCCTTTTTTCAAGTACTTCTACAAATGTGGAAGCTTCAGCGAGAGATTCATGAGTACCTGTG
>CAZPLM010000091.1:6940-8654 GCA_964587275.1 uncultured Muribaculaceae bacterium
TGCAAAACCGCGCCCGAAAGTAATGACACCAAGCTCCTTGTTTTTAAGGTAAAAGTCGTTTACCGATGTTATTTCCAACTCTCCGCGAGGTGACGGCTTTACATTTTTTGCCACATTTATAACACTGTTAGGATAGAAATAGAGTCCTACAACAGCGTAATTGCTCTTTGGATTAGCGGGCTTTTCTTCAATGCTTAATGGCTCGCTATTTTCGTCGAATGCCACGACTCCGTATCGCTCGGGATCGTTTACCCAACATCCGAATACTGTGGCCTTATTATGTTTCTCGACATTCCTCTTTGCTTCACGAAGAAGACTCTGAAATCCTGTCCCCTGAAAAATATTGTCTCCCAACACCATACATACCGAATCCGTGCCTATGAATTTTTCCCCGATAATGAATGCCTGCGCAAGTCCGTCAGGAGAAGGCTGTTCGGCGAACGAAAATTTAACGCCGAAGTCTGATCCGTCACCGAGAAGACGTCTGAAACCTGGAAGATCCAAAGGGGTTGAAATAATCAGAATATCCCTTATTCCGCTTAGCATTAAAACTGAGATCGGATAATAGATCATCGGTTTGTCATAGATCGGAAGCATTTGCTTCGAAACGCCCTTTGTTATAGGGTAAAGTCTGGTACCGGAACCTCCGGCAAGAACAATGCCTTTCATCTTTATGCTTTAGTTTTAATAATATCTGTAAATTCTTCCATTCCTTTTGTGGCTACTTCCTCAATTTGTGTGAAATTACTGTAAGGAAGATGTATCGGCTTAGGGTCGATAAGGTAAACGGGAATACCGGGATTAGCATAACTAACAAGACCGGCAGCGGGATATACAACCATTGATGTTCCGATAATCAACAGTATGTCAGCTTTCTGCACTTCACGTGCAGCAGTTTCAATCATAGGTACAGGCTCTCCGAACCAAACTATATGAGGTCTCAACTGAACGCCTCTGCTGTCAGTATCTCCGAGATGGATCTCTTTATACCCAATATCCCTGACGTCATCATCCCTGTCTTCCGGTCGAACTTTTGTCGCCTCACCGTGGAGATGGATGACATTTGTACTTCCGGCCCTTTCATGAAGATTGTCAATATTCTGAGTTACAACTGTCACTTCAAAGTATTTTTCCAGTTCAGCAATGAGTTTGTGCGCTTTATTCGGTTGAGCGGTTTCAAGCTGCCTGCGTCTTTCATTATAAAACTGTAAAACCATTTTGCGGTTTCTGTACCATCCCTCAATTGAAGCAACATCCTGAACATTGTAGTTTTCCCACAAGCCGTTGCTGTCTCTAAATGTTTTAATCCCGCTTTCCGCACTGACACCCGCTCCGGAAAGCACCACTATTTTTTTCATTTTTTTATATTTTAACGAAATAATAATTTCTCAGCCAATATTCGAACAATGGGTCGATAATGGAAGCATTGTCTTCCGCGTCAAATGTAAGTACCTCTTTTTTCTTGAGAGCTTCCTTGATTCTGAAGACATTGGCAGATGTATTTAATTTGTATTTAGTCATAACATCTGAAGAACTGAATCGTTCAACTCCATCAATTACGGCCTGAAGAAGATTGATCTGGTTACATGTCAGGTCACCCATAATATGCATAAACCTCGGACAGTGAATTGAAATAAGGGACTCCTTTGCACTCTGGATCACATTATTGTTTACATATCCTACTGTTAGAGAGTAACATATTGATCCTATATGC
>CAZPLM010000092.1:0-902 GCA_964587275.1 uncultured Muribaculaceae bacterium
CCTTGACAAGGGAGAATTTTAACGTGGCTATCAGGGCTTTATCAGATAATAGAGTGAGATCGTTTTTGACAGTTTCTATAATAGCAGTCGGTATTATGTGTCTTGTAGGAATACAGACTGCCATTTATTCTCTTACAAAAAAAGTGAGTGATGCATTTGGGGCGATGGGGGCAAGTTCATTTACTGTTGTGCCTGATTATTCTGATGTTCAGAACAGTGGTGAAGGAAGAAAATTGAATTCTCCTGAAATAACTTATGAACAGGCAATCTCATTTATTCGCAATTATTCTGTTCCTTCATATAAATCTGTCTATTCGGACTTTCTTCGTTTTGCAACCGTGAAATCCGGGAATGTTCAGACTGATCCGGTTATTTCTGTGATCGGAGCATTAGGCGATTATCTTCGGATCAATGGTGCAAGTGTGGAGAAGGGAAGGAATTTCAATGAGGTTGAGGAAAGTTCAGATTATTTCTGCTGTTTGGCGGGCAATAATGTTGTAAAGGCTCTTTATAAGGATAATGAACCTGTTGGACAGCTTGTTGCTATTGGCGAAGTCAAGTGCCGAATTACCGGTACACTTGCACCAACCGGTGCCATTTTAAACGGAGGAATGGACAACAGCATTATTATCCCATTGGAAGATGCAAGATCATTATTTCCTTATAATTCAGGAAACTGCAGTATCGGGATCATGCCTTTTAATAGCGTTGATCTCTCTCTTGCCGTCGGGGAGGCTGAATCTCTCTTCAGGGGAATACGCAGATTGTCGCCGGTTGATAATAGCGATTTCAAATGTATAAAGAGTGATGCCCTTGAAAGGGATCTGGCAAAGTTAAAGAGAGATCTTTCTGTAGCAGCATTGATAATAGGTCTGGTCACTTTGCTTGGCGCTTCTGTTGGA
>CAZPLM010000092.1:912-3881 GCA_964587275.1 uncultured Muribaculaceae bacterium
ACTGATGAATATAATGCTTGTTTCAGTAAAGGAGCGTACTCGCGAGATTGGGGTAAGAAAGACAATGGGCGCAACTTCAGTACTTATTGGAAGACAGTTTCTTACGGAGTCAGTTGTGATTGGACAGGTAGGAGGTGTTGCAGGCATTATTTTAGGACTTGCAGCAGGCAATGCCACGGCTCTGATGATGGATACCGATTTCTACATTCCATGGGAATGGATTATTATATCCGTTTTAATTTGTTTTGCGGCCAGCGTACTTTCCGGCTATCTTCCGGCAAACAGGGCGGCTGAACTTGATCCTATTGAGGCTTTGAGATATGAATGATAAAAGAGGCATATTATTTATTAGTTTGGGTTTGACACTTTTGCTTCTTGTAGTAAATGTGTTTGTCGGATCTGTAAGAATTCCCTTTTCAGAGATAATGAATATTTTTATTGGAAAAGGATCGAACAATGCAATCGATATTATTATCAGGCAGTCAAGGATCCCTCAGGCAATAACAGCTCTGCTGGCCGGAGCTGCTCTTGCGGCGAGCGGTCTGTTGCTTCAAACACTCTTTCGTAATCCTCTCGCAGGTCCTTCGATACTTGGTATCAGCGATGGCGCAAACCTTGGTGTAGCAATTGTCACACTTGCATTCGGCGGTGCGATAGGAGCATCTTCAAACATTCTCTTAAGCGGATATGTAATGGTGGTGCTGGCTGCATTCATTGGGGCTTCCGGTGTTTTGGCACTGATAATCTATTTTTCCACGAAAGTTAAGAACAATGTGATGCTTTTGATAATTGGTATAATGGTGGGATACATTGCTTCTTCCTGTATTTCTCTTTTAAATTTTTATGCAACTCAGGATAAAGTCCACGCATACGTTACATGGGGATTCGGTAATTTTTCCGGAATTTCAATGAATCAACTCCCTTATTTTTGCGGTTTCACATTGTTTGGTCTTGCGGGAGCCGTGATTCTAATCAAACCGCTAAATGTTTTATTACTTGGAGAACAGTATGCGGAGAATCTTGGTATTGTGGTTAAAAGGACGAGAATAATGATTTTGATATGCACCGGTATTATGACAGCTACAGTTACGGCATTTTGCGGGCCGATTTCATTTATCGGACTTGCAGTGCCTCATGTGGCCAGGCTGATGCTTGGATCATCCAACCATTCAAACCTTCTTCCGCTTACAATTCTTGTCGGTTCTTCGATTGCGCTATTGTGCAATCTAATTACAGTAATGCCTTTTTTTGCAGGTATGCTGCCTTTAAATGCAGTTACTCCAATACTTGGAGCACCTGTTATAATATATGTGATTGTTAATAGAAAAAATATACAATACTTCGATTGAAATGGAATCTGTCAGTGCAATAGAGACAAAAGGACTGATGATAGGGTATCGTCTGAAAGGAGGTAAGAATATTATTATCCAAGATAATCTTGATCTCAAACTTGAAAAGGGTAAGATTGTCTCACTTGTTGGGCTGAATGGAAGCGGTAAATCCACTCTACTGAGGACATTGTGTGGATTTCAGCCTCCTCTGGCCGGATCGGTTTATATTGAAGGAAAGAATATTCTTGATTATTCGCAGTATGATTTTTCACTTCATGTGGGTGTGGTGTTGACGGAGAAGACAAATGCCGGCGGCCTTACCGCATTTGAGATTGTTGCTCTCGGCCGTTATCCATATACCGGATTTTTCGGGAAGTTGAGATACGTTGACTATAAGGTCATAAGTGAGGCTTTCAATCTTGTGGGAATGAGGGGAAAGGTTAATTCATACTTTTCTGAGCTCAGTGACGGTGAAAAACAGAAAATAATGATTGCAAAGGCACTGGCGCAGCAATGTCCAATAATCATACTTGATGAACCTACGGCTTTTCTCGATATAAGAAGCAGGATTGGAACGATGGTTCTTCTTAAAAAGTTTGCTTCAGAAATTGGAAAGAGCATCCTTCTTTCTACTCACGACCTCGATCTTGCGATCAGGATGAGTGATGAAATATGGATTATTGACAGGAAGATGCCATTGATTTGCGGTACTCCGGCCAAACTGGTATCTGATGGAAGTTTCATAAAGTATTTTGGTGAGGGAACCGCATTATATATGAATTTAAATAAAGAAAAGACGGAAGACTAACGCTCCTCCATCGGCTTGAAGTAGCGTGGCTCAAAATCAGCCGGAAGAAGTCCCGGATGAAAGATATTCACAAGATCCTTCAGAATATAGTCCGGATGGAGTGTTATGTCTTCATAATATGAGTTGGAAGCAGTATTACAGGTATATATATTGTGTTCTCTGAATGCCCTGAAATTTTCGTAGGGAGCATATTCGGCTTTGAGGTCGGAATATGTCATCGGGCGGTTCATATAATATTTCATCAGCCAGAAATCCGCATTCTCACCGATAAGAAATACCTCTTCGAATGAGAGAGATTTGCTGTCTGTCCCTCTTAAGTTACTGAAGATATAGTTTGCACCTGCGTCAATATAAAGTCTTGCCACATAGCTGTCTCCTTCAGGAACGATCCATGATGCGCCATATTTTCTTTCTGAAATCAATGTGGGTTTATCGGTGGCGCCGGATACAAGGTCTTTGATTTTATTGTATTCATTTTCAGTAGACAGGAAAATTGAATCCGCTTTCGCTTCTTTTCCCATCAACAGTCCGAAAAGTTTGATCCACTCACACCTGCCGAGCGGATGAGGTTCCATATAGTCAGCCCCCTCAATAATAGGAATTCCTGTTTTTTCAGCAGCTCCGTATCCGCAGTTATTGAAAGGAGAGGAGATGATAGCTTCGCATTCACCCGCGATAATTTTCTCAATGTCAGGCGCCGTTGATTCACCCAGATCGGCGATTTCTCCCGTTTTTATTTTATGCTGCAAATAATCCGAGTAGATATATCGTGTCTCACATATCCCTGCAATTTCATCTGCAGAGCCGAGAGACTCCATAATGGAAGTGTG
>CAZPLM010000092.1:3891-8582 GCA_964587275.1 uncultured Muribaculaceae bacterium
GGAACAGCAGCTCCTTTCGGTACAACTATATACCTTCTCAAAAGAGATGCAGTGTCCCATGGGTTCCTGATATCCACTACTTTGTATGAAGAATAATCCTTAACTGAAAATCCTCTGGCGTATTTTATCTCGAATGAAGAAGTGATGTCACCATCCTGCTGTCTCCCTCCGCAAGAGGAGAGAAACAGCAGCAGTGACAATATAAACAAACTACTATAAAAAGATTTATTTTCCATAAATTCTCTCTTCCGTCACAAAATAGACTCCTATTGGATTTAGCCCTGTTTCAAATGAGTCAAGCAATGCTCCGTCTTTTGAAAAACGATACATTTTACCATTTGATATATAGTCTGTCGATCCAATATATACATCTCCACTGACTTTGTCTGCACTTATATAATAAGGATTTTTATCCAAGGTAGTTCCGTCTGAGATGAATGATCCTTCAAGTGTGCCGGTTGATGTATTGAAAACATTGTAATCTGCTGTCAAATTCCAGTTTGCATCATATTTGCTGCAGATCAGATACATCTTGTTATCCTTCCCGACAGCCATCCATGATGGATTTGAAACTGCAGTGACAGCTGTAACTTTATCTGTTGATGGGTCAATCAGTTGAAGTGAGCTTGGAATGGTGCTGTAGTTGCCGGTAGAGATTAAATAAATGTTTCCTGCATCATCTTTCTCCATAAATTGAGGATTGGTGACGACTTCAATAGTCTTGGTAACGGTAAAGCTGTTCAGATTGATCACAGAAACAGTGTTGTTGTACGCAGGATAGTTCATTCCGCCTGAATTCGCCACATAGAGCTTATTATTTGAGATCTGCATCTGTTCAGGGTTTGGACCGACTGCAACCTCAGTCTCATTGTAGGACAATGTGTCGATTCTTCCTACATACCCCTCATAGTATGAGATATATACATAACCGCCGTCAGCTTTGACAGACCTTGGTGAACGGATCTCGTTATGTGTGATTGTCTTCAGAATCTTGCAGTTGATATCGGTAACATATATTACCGCAGAGGTATAGACACCTATATACATTTTTGAACCGTATATGAGCATATCCTGACCGCAGTCACCGAGTTTTATGCCGTTTGTGGTTCTGAATATGTTTGGAGTCATGACCTTTGTCTCTGTATTGTAAAGCATGAGAGAAGAATCGTTGGAACCATAATTACCGTTATTGAGAATATATGCTCCGGTAGTAACAGTAACTGTTTCAGGTTGTGGATCATCCTTACTGCATGAAACAGTCATAATTGCCGCAATGGCAAGAATTGAGATGAATTTTAATTTTTTGATCATAGATAATATTGATATTTATAAAATGAATTCTACTGCTATTCTAAATGAGCGGCCCGGCATCGGGTAATAGTTTATTATTTCGTAATTGACATTTGTGAGGTTAAGGAGTTCTCCTCTGACCTTTAATTTAAACTTCTTAAATTTTAATGTTTTGTTGACAGACAGATTGTGGTCGGCATACGGATCTATCTTGTTGTCGTCATTGTTTTGAGGCAGTGCCCATCTTTTCCCCGATGCAGTAATTGAATAGGAGATGTTGATCCATTTGTTGATACAGGAAAGTGAGAAGTCGCCGGAATGGATAGGAGTGTATGCAATCTGATCATTATATGTATTACTGTCAGGATCGGTGACATCTACAGCGTGCTGGTATGAGTAGATGAGAGAACTTCTCAGTTCAATACCTTCGGAAAGAGGTATTCTCCATGTGAAGGAGACATCGGCTCCCAAAATGTCAACGGCTCCAACATTCAACATTTTCCAGATGAACATTGTAGGGATTGCTACTATTTTGTTGCTGACTTTATTATAATAACAGTCCAGACTGACTTCTGAATATGAATCATTGAAAATCAGTTTACCTCCCCGTGAGATTCCGATATTGAACTGATCAGCCTTTTCAGGTTCGAGGTTGATGTTGCCAAGTCTCTGGTAGTAAAGATCGTTGAATGTAGGTATTCTATATCCTGCTCTATATGAAGCCCTTATTCTGATATCCTTTTCCATGGACAATTTGTATGAGAGTGACAGGGAAGGGGTAATCCTCTTTCTGTCAGGAGCAGCGCTGCTTATTTTTACTGATTCATCTGTCACCATGCCGAGCAGGCTGGCTACAGCGGTCAACCTGCTTGTGGCATATTTACCCGCAAGGACCGAATAGTAACTGATTCGTGTCGGTTCGCGGTTTTCTGGAATATTTGAATGTAATGTGTTTCTGACAATATCCTGAGCAAATGTAAATGTCAGGTTGGCGGAAGGTGCGAATCGGACGGAGGCTGAGCCGTAATACTCTCTCTGAAGGTATCTGTCCTCAATCATTCCTCCGGCATATTTTTCCCCCTTGTCGATATATTTATTCCAGTTAAAGGAATATTTCAACTGGGCTCGCATTGTCCATTTTTCAGAAAGGACGTTTTCATAACTGGCCTGAGCAGTGGCAATCTTGTCCCACAATCTCTCACTGGCTTTCCTGTTATAGAGTATAACGACTCCCGGCAATCCGCGTTCGGAATCAAACCAGTATCCTTTTATTTTCAATTTACCACCTGCCCCAAGGTTGCAATATAGATTTGTTTCACCTCTGCAGGATTGAATATCGCTGTTGTTGCGATACTCTTTTGTAGTTACTGTACCGTTTACCAGTTTGAATGGATAGACACCATCCGCTCTCAGGTAGTCGAAAATCAGTGAGCTGCTCAATTTATCGCTTATCTTCTGTTCATACCGGATATTTGGATTAACTTCTCCGAATGAACCGGAGAGAATCCGTAAATTGATATTGTAATCTTTATCGGCAAATGCCGGGTCGGCTGTCATTATACTCAGCGTCCCTGCTGAAATGAATGCTTTTGCCGGCTGGAAAATGTCTTCTGACTGCCCGATGGAGAGAGATATCTGCTGTATGTTGTCCAGAGAAAAACGGCTTATGTCCACCTGTCCGCTTTGGGCATTTGAAACAGCTACTCCGTCATAATTGACTCCGGTATGCTGTGAACCAAGACTTCTGACAGAAACTGTCTTCATTCCGCCAATTCCTCCATAGTCTTTCACTGAAACTCCTGCAAATCTTTTGACTGCCTCAGACAGCGAGTTAAGACCAAGCATTTCCATCTCCTCTTTCTCCATGACGGCTGTCGGAGCGCTGTTGGCGATAGTCCTGATTCTGTTCCCTTTTTCGACAATGCTGGAATTCGGAAGTGTGTCTCTAATGACAACATCCTGGCCTGATGCTGTATAAGTCAGGATCAGGTACAATAATACCATTGGAACAAAACGTTTAAATAAAATCTGCATAAATTCAAGGTCTATCGCAGCCTTGCCCGAGGTTGCAAATAACTGAATTGTGGCAGGTCTTCTGACTTGTTTTCCATTTCGGCTGCCTTCCCATCCCTAAGGACAGTGACATTCAGAATGCCGTGGAGACGTAAAACTTACAGCTACGGGTATAGTTCCGGACTTGCACCGGATTCCCTATTATCAAGAATTGCAGATAAATGCACTTCCTACACCATAATTCGTGTACAAATATACGATAAATAATCTTCTACTCCAAATTAATCTTTATGACGCTCCCGTAATCAAGGCGGTTGGCAAATGCTTCTTCGACAGTATAAAGCCCCTGAGAAACCTGTGCGCTTAGAATGACACCGCCGTGGGTAAATAAAGCCACATTTTTAAACTTTTTACTCCTGAGTTCATTAAGAAAGCCCGATACTCTCGAATACTGTTCCATAAATGACTCTCCTCCAGTTGCGCGAACATTGAGATAATCCCTGTACCATTCCTGAAGAGTCATATCTCCGATTTCATCGAAATGTTTCATTTCCCATTCCCCGAAATTGATTTCAAGAAGCCTTTCATCTCTCTCAGCATCAGGATAACCGCAGAAATCAGCCAGTCTTGTGCACCTGCTTAACGGGCTTGTATAGACATGGTCAAATTTTATCTCCTTTATTTTTTCCATTACAGCTTGGGCCTCTTGCGGAAAGCTGCTTTTCAGAGGTACGTCTGTTTGCCCGTATGCCACTCCCTGTGGAACATCTACGGAGGTATGCCTTATCAGCCAGATATTCATATTCTAAAAGTATTTTGTAATGGAAGCATGATTGAAACTGTCCATATTGTTTAACATATTTATTGCTGAAAGAATGACAGGATAGGCGCATACTGCTCCTGTGCCTTCTCCCAGCCTCAGGCCTAAATTCAGCAATGGTTTGGCATTGAGGGATCTCAGCATTAACTTATGACCCGTTTCATCTCCCTGGTGTCCGAAAATGGCATATTTCAGAATATCCGGATATATTCGGCAGGCTGCAAGAATACAGCTTGTCATAATGAATCCATCGACGATGATGACCATTCCCAGTTCGGCGGCCTGCAGCATTCCACCAGCAGCCATTACCATTTCAAAGCCGCCGAACCATCTCATTATCTCTTCCGGAGAGTTGTCTCCGCCGTAATTTGCAACGGCGGAAGAGAGAATTTCCCTTTTTCTTTCTACTCCGGTATCATCCAGGCCGCTGCCTGCTCCAATGCATTTTGCAAGAGGAATATCAGTGAAAAAATACATCCAGATTGATGATGGAGAAGTGTTCCCTGCTCCCATCTCTCCGAAACTGATGATGTTGCATCCCTCTTCACTGCTTTTTCTTACTACTTCG
>CAZPLM010000093.1:0-8575 GCA_964587275.1 uncultured Muribaculaceae bacterium
AGGATCATGTGACAATGCACGCGAGGTGGTACGTTGGGCTTTTGATGCAAAGAAGGGAGATGTATCTGACGTAATCACTGTAGATAATAAATATTATTTCGTTGCAGCTCTTACAAAGGTACGCAAGGATGGATATGCCAATATCAATGATATTAAAGAAGATATTGCAAACGTATTGATGATGGAGAAAAAAGGCGAGAAGTTGAAAGCCGAGGTTGCTGAAAAGATTAACGGATGCAGTACTCTTGAAGAGATTGCTGAAAAATTAGGAACGACCGTCAGCCACCAGGCAGGCCTGTCATTTGGATCCAGTTCAAATGTTTCGCTTGATCCTAAGTTTATTGGAGCGGTATCCGGTGCACAACAGGGTGTCATTTCAGGACCTGTTGCAGGTGATGTAGGAGTATATGTATTCCAAGTTGCTGATAAACAGTCAGGTACATACTTTACTGAAAAAGATGCCGAGACAAAGCAGGCTCAAAATACAAATTATCAGCTTCAGGCTTTGAGGACGGTGATGATGGAAGAGGCCTCTGTAAAGGACAACAGGGCAAGGTTTTTTTAAAAGTTATTAACAGAAAAGCCTCAAATTATTAACAATTTTATTTTGTGATTTATCATTTTATGTATATATTTGAGGCGATTATATAGGAAAATTCATTTAATGTTTAACCAATAAGTAATAACACTTAACAAAATTTTTATGAAAAGGATTATTTATTCTTTGGTGATGATGTTCGCTTTAGGCGGAATCTTCACTTCTTGTATTGACAATGTTGAGCCCGATGGTGTTGAGGCTATGAGAGAAGCTCATGCCAAATACCTGCTCGCGTGCGCATCATTAGTCGAAGCAGATGCTACCGTTCAGGCTGCACAGGCTGCTTACGTTAATGCACAGGCTGATGCTGTAAAAGCAGAGACAGAGTATCAGCGTATTTTAAATCAGATTGCTGAGATTGACCTTGTAATTGCTAAAGCAGAAAGCGAAGCTGAGATTGCCGGGTATCAGGCTGAGAAGGACTCTATCCTGAATGCTTGGGAAGTACAGAAGCTTAAAGACAAAGAGACTCTTGCTCAGGCACAGGCTGATTTGGAACAGGCTCTCAAGGAGATCGAACTTGAAAAGTTGACTCTTTCTACTGGAGAGAAAGCTATTATCAAAAGTATTACCAATGCTTATGCAGATGCTGCTGCTAATTACAACCACGAATTAGGTGAATATCTTGATGCTTATGAGGAGGCTGTAACAGACGCTGCTATTGAAGACGCTAAGTATGAGACTTTCGAGGCTAAGATGGATCTTAAGCTCGAAGAAGCCAAAGCAATAAAAGACAGACTTCAGAAAGAGGTAGATTTCTGGTTGATGATCAAAGACGAATATGTTTCTCAATGGGTTGAAGAGCTTGAATCACTTACTGATTCTATTGAATCTTACAGACCAAGACTTATTGAACTTGCAACTGAAAAAGCTTACATCATTGCTAACAATTTCCCTGAGATTGAAGCACAGTATAAAGCTGATGCTGCTGCTGCAGCTAAAGTAAAAGATGATGCTCTTGCTGAGCTTACACCAGTTGCAGAACCAAGCGCTAAATTTGGTAAAAAGTACAATTTGCCTTCATATTCACATGATTATGGATATGATATTGTTGATATTTTTAGGTTAGGTGTTGAGGGAAACGTTGGTCCTTCTAATGACGGTACTCCTTATTCAACAATTGGAGATGATGTGGCTATTACTGCTCCGTTTGTTGATACTTTGAAAGTAAATGTTCCTAAGCTTACAGAAGCAGTTGCTGATTATGTTATGAATGCCAATGATACAATGGTTGGTTTCAATAATCTTGTTAAGCTTATCGAGGCTCCTTATGCATACGATTTTTCAGATTTCACTGCAGAGCAGTTGGCTTCTACCAAGGCTTATAGAGATTCATTATCATCTCTCTATGCTGCAATAGTAGCTCGTCTTGGTGCATCATCAAATTACAAAGCCACTTATGAAGCTCTCCACGAAGCTTGGTATGACAAAGCAGTTGCTCCTTATAAAGCACTTAAAGCTTTGTTAGGTACTGATGCTGATGGTGTTATAAACTATTCTGGGGTTGATGCTGCGTATAATTTACTTAGTCATATTGCCGTTCCTTCAACCTATGCAGACCATACTGCTTCAGGAACATATGCTTCTGATTATAATGCTGACGAAATCACAACTTGTGCTAATGCTGCAGACTCTGCAAAATTTGTGAAGTATATTGTTGATTTGGGTGCTGCAGTTAAAGCTCTTGATGCAACTTTGGAAGGGAAATTTGCATATAAGAATTTCGACTCAAATACAGCTATGGCACAGAACGATACCATTTTATTCAGTGAGGTAGTAGTTTCTGGATTGACACTTTCAGCAACCAATAGTGCATTGCTTACTGCACATATTTTGAAAGTATCTCCTTATGATAACAAAGGTGTTGAAATGAGTGAGTTGGGAGTACGGACTCCTGATAGTTCTAAGTATCTTGATGGTCTGACAAGATTGTTTCTTACTTTGCGTACCTACATAAATACTAATAAAACTGCACTTGAAGCTCTAATCGGAAGCGTTAAGGATATTGATCCTATGAATAGATTAACTGGTCCTTCTACAGTTCTTCCTTGGGCTGAACTTCCAGAAACTTATAAAGGAAAATCTGCTGAAACTGAAGCTGATGCTCTTTACAGATGGCTCGAAGACTGCTATATCTATTATGGCGAAGTTGGTCACCAGGCAGATGCATTTGCAGCATCAAATGGTGAATACTTAGGTTTCGTTTATAAAACATTCAAGGATCTTGATAATAATTACCTTGCTGTTTTCTTTGATGGTGCATTTACACCATATTTCACTCCAAACTTCAGTGAGTTAGATAGTCTTGATTTCCATATTCAATATCTTAACGGAAATGGTTCACCTGCCGACATATTTGCTTTATTATATCTTCAGAATCCTACACTCGTTCAGAATCCTACACTCGATTCTTGGGGTAAAATGAATTGGGAGAGAACGCTTGTATTCAAACTCTTTGCAGCTGAAGAATACTATGCTCAGATGAGTGACGTTACAAGACTTGACAGATGGAATGCTATTAAGGCTATCATTGCACAAGTTGACGCTGATATGACAGCATTTATCACAGCTTACAATACTGCCAATACTTCTTACACTGAATATACTAAGAAGGTAAATGCAATTACGAAGACTTATAATGATGCCATTGAGGCTGCTCAGGATAAAGCTGACAGTACTGTTAAGGCACGTATTGATCCTATCGAAGAAGAGATTGCAGAAATTCAGGATAAGATAGATGGTTTTGAAGGTCTTTACAATGCACTTAAAGATATCTATTCAGTTGCTGTTCTTGCTGAATACACCGGAACAGTTGCTGATTACTATGCAGGCTGGGATGAACCGGGTTCTGGTTTGAGCGATTATGAAGTAGCTCTTCATTTCCCTGGATCAACATCATCAGATGCAATTTTATATGTAGCTTATGCTATATATCGTGAAGTTGATCATTTGTATGATTATATTCTTAGGGTAGAAACTGAGATCGCTCGTATCGAATCTTACAGATCACTCAGAGAAGATGCTGATTACCAGGCACTCCTTAAGGAATACAATGATGGTTATCTTAAGATGCTCAAGGAAGTTGTTGACGATGCAGAGTTCTGGAGAGATTTCTACAAGTCAAAATATGATGCTCTTATCGCTATCTACAAAGCTGAAATTTAATTAATGCTCAGATCAAATTAACAACGAAATGTTAAAGAAATTAAGCATATTACTATTGACGATCTTTATGGTTGTGCCAGCAATGGCACAACCTGAAGAGAGTTGCGACTGTATATATGCTCCAAAGGCGGGTCAGTGGCAAATAGACCTCGTATTGGGACAGGGACAATTCTTCAATGATTATGAAGGCCTTTTCTACCTGCTGCCAAGCAGCTACGGTGCTCCAATCGGCATCGCTAACGGTGAGAATGCCTACATTTCAGGAGATATTGCTTCCGATGTTTACAATATTGGCTCTTTGAACACGAATAACCTTGTTAACATTGTCGGTCTCCAGGGTAGATATTTTATCTCAAACAGATTTGATATCAACTTCATGGGCGCATACAATGTCAACATGCAGCCGAGTAAAGACTTTATCGAAGGTGAGCGCTACGGTCTTACTTCTATTACCGAACAGATTATAGAAGCTAATCACGAAGATGCTTACGTATGTGTCGGTGATGTCTTTGCACATAAGGCAGTCCTTGGTTCTGTTGTAAATAGTCTTATGGCTCAGATCGGGTCAAACTACTATTTCAACGTAAAGAACTCAAGAATCAATCCTTATATCGGTATATTCGGCCAGTTCAAATATGCCCGCGTTAGAGCAACCTATCCTGCCTATACTGGTGAAACAGTTGGGGATGCAGCAGGTTCAGTTACTACTACCGATGTTACTACGAATCAGGATGGCTCTGTTACTACGACTACCACTACAACTACAGTTGGTACGTCGCATACAGATGACATCTCTACATTCAGATCATTCGGTAGAGCTGGCCAGATCATCGGGATAGGTGGTGGTATTGATTTCGGCGTAAGTTATTCCCTTGCTCCAGGTCTTATCCTGAGCTTTGAAGTAGCTCCTGTCGCATATCAGTACACCCTTATGCATTTGCAAATTGATGGACAACAGGCTTACTACACAAACAATCATAATATCAGCGCTTTCAAATACCCACAGGTTAAACTTGGTATGCGCTTCTAACTGATCGTTAGTGTTTATATGACTTTATTTGAAGCCGACCTTTTTAAGGCCGGCTTCATTTTTTTCACTCCCTCAACAGGCGGAGATAACTCCGCCGTTTTCCATGTACCCAATTGTGCTGAACAGGCAAATGTGCAGAAATCGCACTCACAGGCCGTTTTGTGCACATTTGCCTTGACGGGCGTACTGGGAAAATTATACCTTTTTCGGTGGAAACATGTTAAATGCACCTGTCGAACTGTAATCGTTTAACACACAATTTCTGTAATTTTTCCCAAAGCTCTTCATTATCCTCACTTGTCGGCTGCTGTTTGTTTTTATTTGCCAAAAGTGAATCAATAATTTCACAGACTTCAATATCGTTTAGTTTACCAATTAATGGTATATCAGTAAGGTATTGGTTTTCCTTTTCCCGTTTAATTATTGATTCAATTTCTTCCTTCAGTGGTTTGTTCATATTATATAAAAATGATCGGACACTGTCATCATATAACTTTCTAACTTTATTAACATTAACAAAACTGCCCGGCGATACTAATTTGTTTCCGATTATCTGTAAATTTTCTGAAACCTTTTGAGCTCCAAATAGATATTTGTATTCTCTATAAGTAAGTTCAGATACTTTTTTATAAATCCGCGACTTATATTCTCCTTTATAATATGGATCCCTGCGAAGTTCTTTTGTGAAATAACAATTTACGCTTGAATATGGATATTTAAATGGAGTTTGAGTGACATTATGATGAACAGAATTTTTTAAGACATAATTAATTACCGGTATTATTTCAGCTTGTTCTTTAATTTGTCTGTCTGAAATATTTAATTGTAGTTGTCGTCCGGTAATCTTTTTGTATCTGATTTCAATATTCCGTTTCAATAGACCTATAAATACATTTAGATCAGCCGTGTTTATGATCAAATGAAAATGAGTTGACATCACTGAAAAGGCAAGTACGTGTGTATCAGTATTGAAAGAGCATGATGCAAGTCTGTTGATAAACATCAAATAGTCTTCTTCCTGCCTGAAAATCACTTTATCAGATTGGTTGCAGATGTGGTAAATTCCTTTTTCTTTCATATTATCCTTCTCCTCTATTCCTATTTGTTTTATATAAAGATATAGTGTTGTTAAATCATTATTGCTATGTAAATGAATGATTTATCTGATATAGGATAATAATTATTGATTGTTGAAAAATTAAGAAGATTATTGGAAAATATGGTTAATTACCAAGTGCGACGTTATACATTAATTTTCGGATTTTGAAAGTGGAAATAGCAATGTGGTGGGGCTGCGGGTGGAGGTGGAGTTATCTCCTACTAGGCCTGCATGGGCTTGACGAAGGTCCATTGCGGTCTGTCAAGGATAACTCCGCGGTGTTAATCGTTAGGCGCAGTTAGTTGTTCATTGCTTCGACAGGGATCTTCGAGGAGGCTGAGCGTGCGGGCAGGATACCGGCGAGGATGCCTGTGAGAAGGGAGAGAAGTATTCCTTTCAAAGTGTTGTTCACTGTAAGTGAAATATCGATGATACTGCCTTTTAAAAGCAGAGTGCCTAAATACAGGATGAAGATTCCCGCAATTCCTCCTGCAAGGGAAAGTAAAGCCGATTCGGTAAGGAATTGTAACAGTATGACATTTTTTCTGCAGCCGAGGGCCTTTTGAATGCCGATCTGACGGGTACGCTCTTTGACAGAGACATACATTATGTTTGCTATTCCGAAGGCTCCCGTTAAAAGAGAAAAGCAGCCGATAATCCAGCCTGCAAGTGTGATGTTGCTGAATATCTCTTCAACCTTTGAAATAACACCGGAAAGAGAGTTTATTGAGAAATTATCCTTCTGATGAGGTGTCAACCTTCTACGGTTTCTCAAAAGGAGGATGATTTCATCAAGAAAAGCCCCTTTATTACGGTTATGAATTGGAGCGGCACAGATCATTCCTGATGCTTCTCCTCCCAATGAGAGGAATTTGGCATATTTAAAAGGGATGACAACGGCGTCATCTGTATTAATAATTGAAACGCTGCTGTTTCCGCTGCTTTCAAAAATGCCTGTGACAGAGAGTTCGTTTCCTCCTATTTTAACTGAACGGGCTGTTTCCATGTTCTGATCTCCAAATAGAGCTTTGGATATATTTGTTCCTATGATTGCGACATTGCTTCCATTATTAATCTCTGTGGCTGAAAAGGAACGACCTGATGCAATACCGCACTTTACAGCATCCTGCCACTCTCCGGCTACCCCAATTGCGTCGCATTTTACAACATTGTTTCTTCCTCCGCTTATTTCAGTCTGCCAGGTAGAATTATAGCACAGGGATCCGATATATTCTCCGTTTTCTGAAAGATAACGGTAATCTTCAAAAGATACAGGAGGTCGGCCTGTATAATCCCACCATCTGAAGGTGCCGTCTTCATCAGGTTCGTTGGGATATTGCTCAATGAAGACAAGATTACTTCCGAATGAGTCAAATCCTTCATGAATGTCTCTCTTTAAGGAATCTATCACTGTCAGGACGGCAACGATGGAAAAGACACCGATGCTGACTCCCAGCAGTGACAGGAATGTGCGGAATTTATCCGCTTTCAATTGGTATAAAGCAAATTCAGCACTCTCGCCTATGAATTTGGCGAGAGTTCCGTAACGTTTGAACAGTCTCATAATTCTTCCCTCCAATCTCTAATCTATAATCCAATCTTACGTTTTAGTTTCCGAATGATGTCAAAGGCATCAAGCGGGGATAATTTGTTAATGTCTATTTTTTGAAGTTCATCCCTGATATCTACAAGCAATGGGTCGTCAAGCTGGTAAAGGGAGAGCTGTACCGCTTGCTGAGGAGTGGCCTCTTCGCTTTCGAGGGAGTGTAATTTTTTTTCTGCGTTTTGTACGACTGTATCGGGCATACCGGCAAGTCTTGCCACATGAATACCGAAACTGTGGGAGACACCGCCTTCTTTTAATTTTCTGAGGAAAACTACCTGGCCGTCTTTTTCTTTTGTGGAAATATGGAAATTTTTGACACGGGGCAATATCTTTTCAAGTTCATTAAGTTCGTGGTAGTGAGTGGCAAACAAAGTTTTGGGGTGACATTCTCTACTTTTTCCGTCTCCGTTATGGAGATACTCCACGATTGCCCAGGCTATTGACATACCATCATAAGTACTTGTTCCTCTGCCTATTTCATCAAGCAGGACAAGTGAACGCTGTGAAATGTTGTGCAGGATTGTAGAGGCTTCAATCATTTCAACCATAAATGTAGATTCTCCGCGGGAAATATTGTCGGAAGCTCCTACTCTTGTGAATAATTTGTCAATAATCCCTATTTCCGCGCTTTCAGCTGGCACAAATGATCCTATTTGGGAAAGAAGTACAATAAGGGCCGTTTGCCTCAAAAATGCCGATTTTCCGGCCATATTCGGTCCGGTTAGTATGATAATCTGTTGTGTATCGTTGTTCAGATAGAGGTCGTTTGCAATGTATTCTTCGCCCGGAGGCATTAATGTTTCTATGACAGGATGCCGTCCGTTTTTGATCTTTATTTCAAGAGAGTTATTTACAATAGGTTTGCAGTAATTATTTTCTTTGGCAAGTCTGGCAAAGCCGGCAAGACAGTCCAGTATTGCTATATTAACCGCATTCTTCTGTATAATGTTGACCTGTTGCTGAATTGCTATTACAAGTTCTTTATATATAGCCGTTTCAATAGAAAGAATCCTTTCTTCCGCTCCAAGTATCTTTTCTTCGTATTCTTTTAACTCCGGCGTTATGTATCTCTCTGCA
>CAZPLM010000094.1:0-8556 GCA_964587275.1 uncultured Muribaculaceae bacterium
CGATAGTGCCGTTTACCTTTTGTACAAGATCTTTGATCAGTGATGGCTGAAGAAAATTATGTCCGCCCGGTTCTCCGGTGCTGATTTTGACAGCAACTCTCCCGGTTGCAGTTCGACCAAGGGCTTCGTAGATCCTGACAAGAGCTTCAGGAGTGATTTCTTTTGTCATATAGACAGTTGAAACAGTCCCGTTTTCAGCTTCATTATTGTTTGCCGTATCTGGTTGTACCTGTCCTCTACATGAAACCCAAGTGAAAACAAGCGTTAATAAAAGAAATAAATATTTTTTCATAATTTGAACATTTTTACGATACAAAAGTACTTACATCAAATATATCTTTTTTACCAGGATTACTGATTTGACTATCATAATTACTGCTGAGGAATAAAAATTAGTTTCGCAGATGACCTGTCAGTGAATTTGATTATTTCCACAAACATGACATTCCCGGTTATATGATAAAGGCCGGGAAAATAGCAACCCACTTTTCCCTTTGAGCAGTAATCTAAGCTCCGTGGAAGAGGTAGTTCTTTTGTATGTCCAGGCAGAGGTGAGTGAACAGGTCTTCGGTAAGTTGGTCTGTCAAGGCTAATGCGCGGAGAAGCAGATCATCAGAAAACTTTTGCAGCATCTCTTTAGCGTGGATTGGCTGGGATTTGTAAATCTTCAAGTATTGTTCTTCCATCTCTTTCTGGCGCTGATCGCACTCTGCTTCAAATTTAAGATAACGCTCTTTGATAACAGGGGCATAGTTGTTATAGTCCACCATTCCGAGGGCCTGAACATGGCGGAACTTCCAATATGCGGAGTCATTGCTTGAATTGCCGTCACCGGTAGTATATGCTTTAGGATATGATGTAATACCCTGATAATAAGGTAAGAATACTCCAAGATCTGCCATTCCCATTGCCATATAAGTTACGCAGCCAATCTCCTTTGGCAGCCACGGACGTACAGTGATGATATGTGTCTGACAGGTACGGAAAATAGAGACCGGACGATATGGCTCCTTTCCATTACTGTGGAGATATGGATCGTGGTCCGTATTGTCATAATGGAAACGGAATGCATGGCGCATATCGGCGAGCGATATTTTCTTTTCTGCCGTAGCATAAACAGGAAAAGTGTTTTTTGTTACATCATTCTTAATGGTGGGTGAGAACATTTTCTGTAGGCCCCAGACACGTGGATAATTGTAGGTCGTATCCTCTTTTTCATCGCGTGAGTATGCTTCGTGAAAATCAAATTCGCCCTTTGAAGGGTCATAGAGTTTATGCTTTACGGCAAATTCAATAAGATCGGCAGAGGCCATATAATTCTTTTTGTCATTACTGTCATAATGACGGAAGCGGCTTTGGTTGCCTGTAACGAAATATTTGTCTTCAGGCATCCTGCAGGCAAGCCAGTGATGGCCACATGCAGATTCAAGATACCAGATCTCATCATTATCAATGAATCCTACGCCATAGCCCTCTGATGCTCCATATTTCTCTATCATCGCTCCAAGGCGTTCAACTCCTTCCCGTGCAGTATGAATATAGGGCAGAACAATATTGTAAACACTATTTTCTCCGATGCCTTCTTCAACCAGAGGGTCGGCTTCCAATGCTTTTTTGCTGCTGAAGATAGTCTCTGTTGAACTCATTCCGACACCGACACTGTTGAAACCTGCACTACCCCAATGCCCTGGCAGGTTATATCCAGGCATTGCGGTATATCCAAGCATCTTTTTTGGCAGAGGGCAGCGGAATGCGCTGTCGCGTGCCTCGAATTTCTCGGGTCCACAATCCGTATCCTCATAGATTTCAAGTGTTTTTGCAATTTTGCAGTCAAAGTCTTCTGAACGGGCAAAAATCAATGATCCGTCCGTACTCTGTTTGCTCCCCACTATAATTGAGGTACATTCTGACAAGTTATTTTTCATTGTTATCCAATTATTTATGATTACTCAGTTACAGAGCACTAAGTTAATGAATCATTGATATTATTGTTCAGCGTTTTTTAATTCTGCCCAAATAACACCCTTTATTCGACACTTTGCCGACAGATTCCTTACATACCCATCAAATCCCCCTGACTTTTTCATTGTTTCGTGTGCGAATCAGCCCTTTTTGCACACGGATACAGACTTTATAAGCACCTGTCCATGAGGATCACTCAATTTCCTCTCACTACCCAAATGAAATGTGTACCAAACGGCCTGTGAGCGCGATTCCTGCACATTTGGATGCCTAAACAGCGCGGAGTTATCCTTGGCAGACCGCAATGGGCCTCAATCAAGCCAATGTAGGTCTGACAGGAGATAACTCCACCCACACTGGAGAATATATGTCCACACGAGCAAATAATCGTGCGTGATATCTAACTCGCTGGTAATAACTTGTTTATAGGATTCACTGGGTGTCACTTTGAGGGGGAGTCATTCACCGGAGGAAGTGAGTATGAAAGACTTACATATCACGCAATTTCTGAGGGTGTACCTTGCCGCTCTATGAAATATTTCGGTAGGTTGACAGCAAATCAGCCTCAGAGGTCACTCTGTGTGTCAACATGAAGTGGTAATTATATAGGATGACGCATTCTGCTCTGTTCTGAGGTCATTCCTGTTTTTGGGACAATCCATTTCCGTTCCGTGTAAAAAATTGATAATCTGTGCTTTGATAATATTTTAGTCGTCAAAGCGCAGACTAAAAATATGTCAATTTACTCATTATTAGCTTATTACAAAAAACGCATGAGCATGTTTGCCTGCCCTGTACATTTGCTTTTCACCAAGAGGTTTCAAAGCAGTACTCATTTTATTTCAAGCTTTCAATCCATTGGTCGAGCTCGGATTCGGATGTAATCATTTTATCGAAGTGGGCCTCGTCGGGGCTGAATTTGAATTCGCGGGCATTTTCAACTTTTGCTCCCCGCTTTTGAGCAATTGAAGTCATATCTTTGATTACAGTTCCAGGCCAACCGGCGTTGGTCATATAGGGAATGACTGTCTTCCCCGTGAAATCGTTATTGCTCAAGAAAGACAAGACAGCCGGAGCTATTTTGTACCACCAGGTCGGTGTGCCTGCGATGATACGGTCATAGTCTTCAATATTGACCCCGAGAGGCTTCAAAGCAGGCATTACTCCTTTTCTGATGTCTTTCTGAGCTTGACTGACAACGCTGTCATAATCATCTGAGTATGGAATCTGTGGTTCAAGAGCCACAATGTCGCAGTCTGTGACCTTATGAACTTTCTCGGCAATAACTTTCGTATTACCGGCAGTATATGAAAAATAAACGATTAATGTTTTCATTTTCCAAGCCAGGTGGTTACTGCTTTATGGGCTTCGTCACGGGATTGTTGGACTGTCGTTCCCCTGATAGCGAAGCCTTTTTCAAATGTTGCTCCCTTGCAGGCAGTTTTGAGACTCTGTTCCGTACTGCCAAGACCGCTTCCTTCGTGTGTGCAGAAAGGAACCACCGTCTTTCCTCTCCAGTCGTGTTTTTCAATGAATGTGAAAACTGCCATTGGCGGTTCTCCCCACCAGTTTGGATAACCAAGATAGATAATGTCATAATCTTCAACCTTAATGTCGCCCTTGATGACAGGGCGGGCATTATCATTCAATTCTTTTTTTGCAACTTCTATGCATGGAGTGTATTCTTTTGGATAGGTATTGACTGTTTCTATATGGAAAAGGTCTGATGATGTTTCTGAGGCTATCATTTCAGCTACAATTTCAGTATTGCCTTTTGTGATGTATCCTACATTGTAGTTTTCGTCCACTCTTGAAAAATATGCGACGAGCGCCTTTTTATTATCTTTCATTGTTTTTTCTTTGTTTTGAGCGCAAGCCGTCAATAATGAGGCAAACGCTATGATTAATGTGAGTATTCTTTTCATTTTAAATTATTTATATAATGCTCATAAACCATTTTACGGTTTCCGGATCGTGATGTGAGAAGAAAAGTTTTTTTCCAATACAAAATTATGATTGAAACAGTAATGGAATATTATCAAAATAACGGGAATCCGTATCAATTTTACGGATAAGTAATTCAGAAAGAAAATCTGCCTTTTTTATTCAGATTCGAAAATGGTCGTGTCCGGTTTGTTGTCGGTGCCTGGGTTACCGCCGGGCGGAGTGGTCTTGATGATGCCGTCAACAATATATTTTGTATAGCCACGCCAAGGTAGTCTGCCGAAATATTCCTTATAGCTCAGTTCCACTTCCTGTCCGCCCATCAGCATCAGTTCTTTTGCCAGATCTTTATTTGCAATCGAAAAGGCAAATTCGTAGGACTGTATGGTCCCCGTTTTAAGACCGCTCCTGAATCCTGACTGAATCAGTATGCCTTCGTATGTTTTGAAAACCACCCCTTTTTTGACAACAAAGTTAAGAGTGCCGCTTTTTACACCCTCACCGAAGACATAATAGAATCGGAAGTAACCGAATGCGATCACTGCAACAAGCAAAATCGCTGAAATGATACGAACTGTCTTTTTCATAATATTATTCTCCCCATACTTCGTAATGGATCTGTTCGGGTTTCCATTTATCCTTTGGAGTGGCTTCACCTTTTGGATAACCGACAGGAATAACATTAAGAGGAACTATTGTTTCAGGTAATTGCAGAAGTTCTTTCAAGAATTTAACGCGCTCCATCATAGGATAAATTCCACACCAAACTGCACCCAATCCAAGACTGTGAGCTGCCAGAAGCAGATTTTCGGTAGCGGCGGAAGTGTCTTCTATCCAATAGTCAAGGCCGTCTCCGGGAAATGTCTTATTCATATCTCCGCAAACTACAATGGCAAGAGGGGCCTTTTCAGCCATTTTCATTGTTCTAATATTGTCGGAAATATTCTTCAGGGTCTCTTTGTCCCTGATTACTACAAAAGACCAAGGCTGTTTGTTTCCGGCTGTCGGCGCTGCCATCGCAGCTCTGAGCATTGTTTCAATTTTCTCATTTTCAACATCTTTGTCCAAATAGTCTCTTACACTTGAGCGTGTCAGGATATTTTCCATTACTACCTCTGACTTATCTGTGCCTGAGGTTTGACCTATTACGGGGATAATTCCTGCAAAACATAAAATCACAGTCAGAATTATTGTTTTTTTCATAATCTTCAAATATTTGATTGATAAATTCCGAAGTAAAACTACCAATTTATTTTTATCCTGCAAAGTGAAATTACTTATATCTTGATGCTGAGTATCGCTTACTATTTTAATTTGTCATAAACTTCATCAGTCACCGGTCCCAACCATTCTGTACCTGCATTTTCCTGGACATTGGCAGTGTAGGTGAGGTGTTGGAACCAGCTCTCCTTTGCTGCACCGTGCCAGTGTTTCGCCCCCTCTGGAATAGCAATTACGCAGCCTGGAGTCATTTCAACAGCTTCTTTACCCTCTTCCTGATACCAGCCGCGACCGGCAACGCAGATCAGTACCTGTACGCAGCCCCGGTGAATATGCCAGTTGTTGCGGCAGCGAGGCTCAAACGTTACGTTTACAGGTCCTCCGTTTTTTGTGTCCAGTGCTGCAAGATAACTTTCACCAATGAAATATTGTGCATAGCCTGTGTTTGGTTCGCCTTTTGGCCAGATATTAAAATCTACCGGTTCGCCTTCGGCAAATTCCCTGCCCTGAAATTCAGCGATGGCCTTACGGACACGGTATGCCTCAATATTGCCGACTTTTGCTTCCAGAACAGCCGGAATGGACTGCAGCTCTTCTAAGGTCACACCCATATTAAAGCCGCCTCTGATATGTGCATTCAATTGAGCTCCGCATCCCTCCAATGATGAAATTGCGCTAATGGTTACTATTTCACGTTCCGACTCAGTGAGAATATCACCGGCAAAAATATCTCCGAATAAATGAGCTTTAAGATAATAATCCATCTGTGGCGCAAATTTGTAGTCAAATGGCTTGCCTCCGCAAAGTTTTGTCTGAACTTCAGTTCCGGCTTGAAGAGCATTGAAGTTGGCAGGCAATTTATAGTCATTTCCCGAACCTGCGCCATTCTCAGCGACTATCTGCTGCAATACGCCAAGTGCATTTAATGAACGGGGAAAGCCGGTATATGCATACAACTGAGATAACGCTTCTTTTATCTCATTTACGCTCAGACAGTTATTTAGACCATCTCTTATGGCGTCGTTCAGGCGTGCCATATCGCCTTTCGCCTCAAGTGCCGATATTTCGACGAGGCTCTGTTGTCTCTCTGTAAGTATCATATTGTCTTGTGCCTGTATCGTGACAGCAGCAAACAGTGCGGCAGTCAGGATTGTGAATATTCTTTTCAGAAACATTGTTTTACGATACAAAAATAAGGGTACGGCAAGAAAAAAATGGTATGAAAATTACAGATTCTCATACCATTATCACAGTTTGAAATAAATATTCGTGACTCTTAACTCCCTCAACCAATAATATTTCCAAAAATAAATCCAGAAATAGTAGCCATTATGATAACAAGAAGTACATACACTGTCGTCTTTTTAGTCCCCATTACACCGTGAATAACAAGCATATTGGGGAGAGAAAGAGATGGGCCGGCAAGCAAGAGGGCAAGTGCAGGGCCGTTGCCCATCCCAGAAGCCAGTAACCCCTGGATAATTGGGACTTCAGTCAAGGTTGCAAAATACATAAATGCACCGGTAAAACTTGCGAAAAAGTTGGAAAGTAGAGAATTGCCTCCAACGGCCCATTCAATCCATCTGTTCGGAA
Organism: uncultured Muribaculaceae bacterium; assembly: GCA_964587275.1. GTDB lineage: Bacteria > Bacteroidota > Bacteroidia > Bacteroidales > UBA932 > CAZPLM01. Next base: position 6,721 of record CAZPLM010000094.1, read on the forward strand.
TGATTCCGGCAATGGATGTATCACCATGAGTGGAACCAAGAAGCAGCCCTGCAGTCACAACTCCAATTGCAAGCAGCGGCAGTATCTGTTTAGCAAATCCCCATGAGGACAATGCCCATTCTCTATTATCGTCATTTTTTTTATCGCATAATAAAATAATTGACAGAGAAGTAATTGCAACAATCATCGGAATAAGAGGTACGAATTTTGGATTTCCGACAAATTTTACTGAGAGCATTATTGAAATGCCTGTTGCAAGAATAGCACAGAATGCCCACAATGGCTTGATTTTAAGAAATTTGATTAAAGACCAGCACAATAATAGTGAAGAGATACCTGCTATATACCATTTATTTTTGAAAATGAAATTCCAAACATTAATCCCATCACCTGATGGGGCGCCCCAGTTGGCGAAAATGAGTATTATGACCAAAGTTAGAAACAGGAATGCTGTCTGCCATGCAGGACGTTTTTCAGGAGGAGGAACGATATTCATCTGCTGTTCCTTTTTGATTTTCTCCTCTTTTCTAAAAATAAACGACATCGCAAGTCCAATGATTATTGAAAACAAAATTGCTCCAATTGCTCTTGCAAGGCCAAGTTCAAGTCCTAATATTCTTGCAGTTAATATAATAGAAAGGATACTTATTGCAGGTCCCGAGTATAGAAAGGCTACTGCAGGACCAAGTCCGGCCCCTCGTTTATAAATACTTGTAAATAAGGGGAGTATCGTGCAGGAACAAACAGAAAGGATACTTCCTGATATTGCTGCAACAGAGTAAGAAATCCATTTTTTTGCATTGGCTCCCAAATATTTAAGAACAGACCCCTGACTTATAAATACTGCAATTACTCCTGCTATGAAGAAAGCTGGAAGCAAACACAAAACCACATGTTCCTGCGCATACCATTTAACAAGATCCAGGGATGCACTTATTGCAGTCATGAATCTGTCACTGTTTAAAGGCAGAAAGAAAGCTGCTGCAAAGAGCACAATAATCCAAAGGAGGGTTTTTATCTCTTTTTTTGTCTCCATAGCGGTAGCCTATAATCCAAGTATCTGTTTAATTTCCTTTTCAGCTGGGACATGCCCTTTAATTTTGATTTCACCATCTACCAATACAGCAGGAGTTGTCATGATTCCTGAATTAATTATTTCCACAATGTCTTCCACCTTAGTGAGTTTAATGTCAAGGCCGTTTTCTCTTATTACCTTTTCAACCGTATCGTAAGTTGCCTTGCATTTTGAACAACCGGTCCCCAATACTTTAATTTCCATAATTCTTTTATGATTTATTTCGCTTTTGCGAGTTAGATTATTTGAATGATATAATATATTCCAATGATAATAAACAGGATCCCGACTATCATGTTGAGCCATTTTTGAATGGTTTTCATTTTACCGTAGAAGTTGCCGATTTGCTGCACGCTGAATGCCAATATCCATGATACGGCAAGAACCGGAAGGGCGGTGGCTATTGCAAATATAACAGGCAGAAGATAGCCCATTGATGCCGTTGCCGACATCGGTATCAACATTCCGAAATAGAATACGCCACTCGTCGGGCAAAAAGCCATTGCAAAAAGCATTCCCAATAACAATGCTCCCCATCCTCCTTTGCCGGCAAGTTTTTCACTATTTCCCTTATAGCCGAAAGATGGAAGTTTTAATTTGTTCCCGAATAGCGTAAACAGCCCGATAATGAGCAGCGCAGGGCCGATAATCATTTCTCCATATTTGCCGATGAACTTCTGTATCCCGAACATGCTGGAGCCGCTTCTTAATATCACTATCAGAATGACGCCAAGTGCTGTGTATGCGATGATACGGCCGAG
>CAZPLM010000095.1:0-2620 GCA_964587275.1 uncultured Muribaculaceae bacterium
ATAAAGTGAAAAAAAATAAAAATAGATAAAATGTCACGAATTTGTCAAGTTACAGGAAAAAAGAGAATGATTGGAAACAATGTTTCCCATTCAAAAAGGCGTACCAAACGCGAATTCGCCCTTAATCTCAAGACCAAGAAATTCTGGTTGGAGGATGAACAGAGATTTGTCACAATGAAGGTTTCTTGCAAGGGCATGAAGACTATTTACAAAAATGGTCTTCCGGAAACGATTAAACGTTCACAAGAAAGAGGATTAATTGATATAGTTTAAAACTCACGACCATGGCATCAGCAAAAAAAGGTAACAGGGTACAGGTAATACTGGAATGCACTGAGCAGAAAGAAAGTGGCATTCCGGGCATATCGAGATATGTCACTACCAAAAATAAAAAGAATACTACTCAAAGACTGGAACGTAAGAAATACAATCCTTACCTAAGGAAAGTTACAATCCACCGCGAGATTAAATAACGATTAATTTAAGAGTTATGGCAAAGAAAGCAGTTGCAACATTCAGCGGCAATAAAGCAGAAAAGAAGAACTATGTAAAGTGCATACGTATGGTAAAACATGAACGTACAGGCGCATACATGTTCAAGGAAGATCTTGTGACAGTAGATCAGGTAAAGCACTATTTCGAACAGAAATAATTATAGAATCATAAAAACGGCAACCCTGCATTTATGCTTGAGAGTTGCCGTTTTTGTTTTTAGCGAGAGCTGTTTGGGCTGCTCGCTTTTTTTATTTCCACATACCTGAGCAGAGCTGGACGATCCCTTTCAGCCATGTAAGGTCAATTTCATCAAAAGAGTTCATGCTGTCGCTGTCTATGTCAAGCACTGCCACCACTTCTGTATTGTTTGATGGAGAAAGGACAGGAATCACTATCTCTGATTTGGATTCGGAGCTGCAGGCGATATGTCCGTCAAATTTTTCCACGTCAGGGACTATAATTGCCCTGTTTTCGTTCCAGGATGTTCCGCAGACACCTTTGCCCTTTTTGATTCTTGTGCAGGCTACAGGGCCTTGAAATGGGCCAAGAACAAGGGAATCATTGCCGGAGACAAAGTACCATCCAACCCAGAAAAAACCGGTGGCGCTTTTAATCAACGCCGCCGTATTTGCAAGATTGGCAATGATATTATTCTCTCCTGAAATCATACATTTGACCTGTGAAAGCAGAGTCCTGTACATCTCTTCTTTTTCATCCGCTGTCCTGATATTGCTATTCATTATTATACTTGTTTGATTTATTCAAAGGTAGCGTATTTTTTTCTTAAGAATAGAAATTAAGGGCAGCAAAAGAGTATATTTGCACTCTGAAAAATAACCAGTCAATGAAAAATAATGGATTAACGCTGGGTGTGCTTGGTGGAATGGGACCTGCCGCAACAGCAGAATTTTTAAGAATCCTTGCAGTCAAGGCTCCGGCAGATGTTGATCAGGAACATCCGAGGATGATCGTCTATTCCCATACAATTACCCCTGACAGGACTACTTTTATTTTGGGAAAAGGACCTGATCCGACCGAATATCTTAAAGACGGGTTGAAGACCCTTATCAAATGGGGTGCGGACCGACTTGTGATTACCTGTAATACGGCGCATTATTTCTATGATCAGTTTAAGGATGAGATATCAAAGCCGCTTATTCATATAATTGATGAAACAATCCTGGCGGCAAAGAAAAGCTCACCTGAGGGGGCATGGCTTACTGCAACTTTGGGGACAATGAAGACGGGAATTTATCAAAAACATGCAAAAGAGGCAGGATATGAATTTCTTATTCCGTCGTATGAAATGCAGGTCAGAATACACGATGTGACAGATATGGTAAAAGCAGGTAAACAAAAAGAGGCCGGAGAGAAGTTTCGCGTTATTGTCGAGGAACTGTGGAAGATAAAAAAGGCTCCTGTTATCGGTGCATGTACTGAGATCCCTATAGCATATCAGAACAGCGGTCTTCCTGCAGATATGGGAATTTCTTGCCTTGAGGCTCTTGCTGATGCCTGTATCCGCGAACTTTACAAGCCTCTATAAAACTTTATTTGTATTATTATTTGTACATTTGCAGGATAAAATGTAAAAAATGGGACTATTCGGATTGTTCGGTAAAAAATCTGCCGGTGAAGTTAGTGCAGAAGAGCGGCAAAGAGCTGAAGAGGTGGAGAAAAGCTCTTTGAACGAAGGGCTGAAAAAGACAAGGAAATCTCTATTTGAAAGATTGTCCCGTGCCGTTGTAGGCAAATCAATAATAGATGAGGAGGTTCTTGATTCGATAGAGGAGGCTTTGATTGGCTCCGATATAGGTGTCGATACTACTCAAAACATCATCGAAAGGCTTGAGAAGTGTGTTGCAAAAAACAAGTATCTGAACGTTGAAGAATTGAATGATATTTTGTGCGAACAGATCGAAGAAATGCTTGGTGCAGCGGGCAATACGGATGATGATCCATTTGATTTTTCAAAAAAACCTTATGTGATAATGGTTGTCGGCGTGAATGGTGTTGGAAAGACGACCACTATCGGGAAGCTTGCATCACAGTTGAAAAATGCAGGGAAAAAGGTGGTCCTCGGAGCTGCTGATACTTTCAGGGCGGCTGCTGTCGAGCAACTTGA
>CAZPLM010000095.1:2630-8451 GCA_964587275.1 uncultured Muribaculaceae bacterium
GCTGTTTCAAAGGATGCGGACGTGGTTATAATTGATACGGCAGGCAGATTGCATAATAAGGTCAACCTGATGAATGAGCTTACCAAGATCAGAAATGTGATGCGTAAGATTATTCCTGACGCCCCTCATGAGGTTCTACTCGTGATTGACGGCTCAACCGGGCAGAATGGTTTTATTCAGGCTAGAGAGTTTACAAAGGCTACTGATGTTACCGCTCTTGCCGTTACAAAGCTTGACGGCACCGCAAAAGGCGGCGTAGTCATCGGAATAAGCGATCAGTTCCATATCCCGATCAAGTTTATCGGAATAGGTGAGAAAATAGAGGATCTCAAGATCTTCAATAAGAATGAATTTGTAGAATCATTATTTAAATAATACAATGACAGTTTCGTATAATTGGCTAAAAGATTACCTCTCTTTTGATTTGCAGCCTGAAGAGGTGGGCAGGATATTGACTGCAACAGGTCTTGAAGTTGAACACATGGAGACAGCGGAGCAGATTCCCGGGGGTCTTGCCGGTGTAGTTGTCGCCGAGGTGGTGGAATGTACCGACCACCCTGATTCAGATCATCTTCATATAACGAAGTTGAATATCGGAGAAGGAGAATTGCTTCAGGTTGTTTGCGGCGCACCAAATGTTGCTGCCGGTCAGAAGGTTATGCTTGCAACTGTCGGCACAAAACTTGTCGCCTCAAATGGTGAGGAGATAAAACTCAAAAAATCCAAAATAAGGGGTGTAGAGAGTTTTGGAATGATATGCGCTGAGGATGAACTTGGTATTGGAGAAGACCATTCAGGAATAATGGTTCTCGACCCATCTGCCGTTCCCGGTACTTCAGCCAAAGAATTTTTGCATTTAAAGAGCGATACCTGCTATGAAATCGGTCTGACACCAAACAGGATAGACGGAGCATCACATATTGGTGCAGCCAGAGATCTTTATGCTTACTGCAGGTTGAATAATATTCCGGTTGAATGGAAGTTGCCGAATGTGGATGCTTTTAAGGAGGGAGAGGGGAATGCCATTCCTGTAGAGGTACTTGCAACAGAAGACGCTCCTCGCTACATAGGAATTACTTTTAAAAATGTAAAGGTAGGACCTTCCCCGGAGTGGCTTAAAGAGAGACTGAACGCAATAGGTCAGAGGCCGATCAACAATATGGTCGATATTACTAATTTCCTGTTGAATGAGATGTGCCAGCCGCTCCATGCATTTGATGCCTCAAAAATCGAGGGAAAGAAAGTCATTGTTCGCAGGAGTGATGATGGTGCGAAGTTCGTTACACTTGACGGGGTCGAAAGGACTCTGACTTCAAATGACCTTGTAATCTGCAACTCAAAAGAGCCGATGTGCATTGCAGGTGTATTCGGAGGAGAGAAATCAGGTATTACAGAAGAAACTACCGACGTGTTTCTTGAAATAGCATATTTTAATCCCGTTACAATCAGGAAAACCTCAAAAAGACTTGGTATCAAGACAGATGCTTCATTCAGATATGAGAGGGGCATTGATGAGGGGAATACTATGTATGCTGCTAAAAGAGCTGCTCTTCTGATCAGGGAACTGACGGGAGGAGAAATTCTCGGCAAGGTGCAGGAGTTCTATCCCGAACCCGTTAAAAAGGCAAAAGTCGATCTTGACTTTTCCAGAATGGAAGCGCTTATGGGCAAGGCAATAGGAGCAGAGACCATTAAGAATATCCTTAAATATCTGGAGTTTGAGATTGTCTCAGAAAACGGCGGCGGATGCACTGTGCTTGTTCCGACATATCGGGTGGATGTTACCCGTGAATGTGATGTAGTTGAAGAGGTTCTGAGAATATACGGATACAATAACATTGAACTTCCTACATCTATGAGGGTTTCTATCAATTCTACCGAGTATCCTGATCCTGAAGTTGTCCATACAGAGGTTTCAAATCTTTTGTCACATAACGGCTTTGTAGAGACAATGAATAATTCCCTTACAAAGTCATCATATTATGAAAATCTTACGACTTATCCGGAAACGAACCTTGTGAGGCTGTTAAACCCGTTAAGCTCGGATTTGAATGTAATGAGGCAGACACTTATTCTCAACGGTCTTGAAATGGTCGCCTATAATATTCACAGGCAGAGTAACGACTTAAAACTTTATGAGATAGGCAATGTCTATTCATATAATCCTGTTGAAGGAGAGATTCCTTCTTCAAGCAATCTCAAAAGTTACGGAGAGCATCAGTCACTCGGCATATTCATATCAGGACCGGGAAGTAAGGCATGGAGAAATGAAAATTGCGGCGGTCATTATTTTGCTTTGAAAGGATATGTTGAATTGCTTCTCAGAAGATTCGGAATGAATTGCTACGATCTTGAATGTGGCGCTGCTCCTTCTGACCTTTTTGCGGAGGGGATTGAATACAAACTCCAGGGCAGAAGTCTTGCTTTGCTTGGCACTGTTTCATCGCAGTTGCTTAAGATGTTTGATATCAAACAGCCTGTATTTGCAGCAGAAATCAACTGGCCTGTATTCTTTGAGATTGTGAAGAGAGACAAAGTCAAATTCAAGCCTCTCCCTAAATATCCTGAAGTCCACAGAGATCTTGCATTGCTTCTTGATGACAGTGTATCTTATGCTGATTTGCGCAAGGCTGCCTTTAAAGCGGAAAAAGGTATTCTGAAACAGGTATCGTTGTTTGATGTTTACAAGGGTGACAAGATTCCTGCCGGGAAGAAACAGTATGCTGTCAGTTTTACGCTTCAGAACCCGGACAAGACACTTACAGACAATGATGTGGAGAATGCAATGAAAACTCTTTTCAATACATTTGAAAAACAGTTTTCGGCAACATTAAGATAATTGACAAATCATCATTTGATAAAGAAAGATACTCTTTCAAAGATGATTATGATTAACAGGAAGAGCGCGATAATATTCCCGCTCTTTTTTGTTGCCTTTTCATCGAGATATTCAAAAAGAATTACGGTGGTTGGTACGAAGATCAATATTCCGAACAGAGTGTAAGCCTGATTCATGAAAAGAATCCCGATGATAGCCAGAGAGACCATATAAGTGATAAGCCTGATGATAGTGCGGGACATGATCACGCTGAATCTATTGACGATTTTCAACAGGCCGAAAGAGGCTATGATTGAGATGATTGTAACTACGCTGATTGAAAATGTGGTGGCTGCGCTCAACTTTGGAAAAGAGCTGTTTATGCAGGTCGCAAATTGCCAGTATTTTTCTGCGGAAGCAACGGCTGCCTCTGATCCGTAAAAAATTAAAATGGCCGCTTCAAGAAATACAAGAGGCATAATCAATCCGATGAGCGTTGTGATCAAATATCTTGTTTTGTCTTCCGATGCCCTGATGCTTATCCCGATGATGATCGGGAATATCCAGATAATCGGGACATAGAAGAACGATGCACAGCCCAGCAGGAACATTGAAATGAAGATAAGATCGTTGTTTTGTCCCTTTCCGATATATTTTATAGAGTAGAAAATCGACCATACCAGCAATAACCCTGTTATGTGAACCGGTGTAAGGATTATCGAGTATGGTGAACTCAGCGTGAAGCAAAGATATGCTGCGGCAATGATATGATTGATCCCAGTCGAAAAGAAAGAGTCAAACAGATAGATGGAAAATGCGGTTCCGAGAAGAAGAACTGTTGCGCTTATAATGGATAATGCATTTCTTCCTGAAAAGGCACTATTGTTAAATAGGTCTTCAAATAGAAAACAGTTGATTTTGAATGGATCGTATGGAATATAGAATGCGCTAATATAGAGTGCAATAGCAATAAGCATAAGTGGAATGGAATATTGCCTGATGTCGAATTTGCCTGTCATTTGAGAAGCGCTATTATGTCATCAGCTATATCTGTACGGAAGTAGCAGTCTTTGAAACTGATGTTTTTCAGTGCCTGATAAGCTTCATCTTTTGCCTTTTTGACATCGGTGGCATCTGCAGTGACTGACAGGACACGCCCCCCTGAGGTAATGACTCCCTCCGAACACATTTTAGTCCCTGAATGAAAAATCGTGACTCCTTTTGCTGATTTTAGTCCGTCAACAGGGTAGAATACTTTGTACTTTCCAGGATAACCTCCTGAAACCATCATTACTGTAACTGCGGAATGTTTTGAAATATCAATCTTCTCATCTCCGAGATCTCCGCGTGCTGCGGCGGCAAGGTGCCCGAGAAAATCACTGTCAATCCTTGTCATTACCGCCTCTGTTTCGGGATCGCCCATCCTGACATTGTATTCTATCACATAAGGCTCTCCGTCACAGTTGATAAGGCCAAAGAATATGAATCCTCTGTAGTCGATGGATTCTTCCTGCAGTCCGGCTATTGTAGGCCTGATTATTTTCTCTTCAACTTTTTTCATGAACTCTTCCGTGGCGAAAGGAACGGGAGAAACTGCTCCCATACCCCCTGTATTCAGACCGGTGTCTCCGTCACCGATCCGCTTGTAATCTTTTGCTTCGGGAAGGATAATATAATCTTTTCCGTCAGTGAGAATAAATACTGATACTTCTATTCCCTTGAGAAACTGTTCAATTACTACTTTAGAACCGGCGTTTCCGAATTTCCCGTGAAGCATTTCGCTCAATTCGCTGTCAGCCTCTTCGATATCGTCTATTATCAAGACGCCTTTTCCTGCGGCAAGTCCATCTGCCTTAAGAACATAAGGCGGATTTAATGTTTTCATGAATTTTCGTGCCTGCAGTTCTGTTTCCGCAGTAAATGTCTTGTATTTTGCGGTTGGAATCCCGTATTTGGACATAAAGGCCTTTGCAAAGTCTTTGCTCGATTCAAGTCTTGCACCTCTCTTGTCCGGTCCGATTATCAGCAAATGAGGGATCCGTGACTCAAGATAATCGCGGATACCGTCAGACAACGGATTTTCCGGACCAACTACAACCATGTCAATATTGTTATCAGTTACTGCTTTTTCAATGCAGCTGAAGTCATTGACGTCTCCCTGAAGGTTTGTGGCAATTTCTTCCGTACCGGGGTTGCCTGGCAGACAGAAGAGTGTTCCGAGTGATTTGCTTTGAGATATTTTCCAGGCAAGGGCATGTTCTCTGCCTCCTGACCCGAGCATTAAGACATTTAAAGGCATAATTCAAGGGATTGCTTTTATACAATCGCTCTTTGCAAAATTACATATTATTTTATCATCTAAAAATAGTACTTTTGTATAAATTGAGTATTTATGAAAAATAGATTTTTTCTGCTGCTGCTTCCCGTTTTATTTCTTTTTTCCTCTTGCAGGCCGGGGGGAGTCATTTCACAAACTAAGTTGACAAATATTTTCTATGATATGTTTATGACTGACGGACTTATCTCGGTAAGTCCGGAGTTTATGGCAGCTGCGGACACTTCATCTGTTTATGGGGCGATATTTGAAAAATATAACTGCACATCGCAAAATTTTCTCGAATCCGTGGATTATTATCTTTCCAAACCGAATGATATGAAGAAGATTCTCACAAATGTACAGAATCGTCTAAATGCCAGACAGAATGAACTTATGATTGAAAGGGATGATTATTTTGATTCTCTCGGCACCCCGGTTAAGACAATTGATAAGAATAACAGGGAAAATATTTCGCCTAAAGACTTGCCTTCAGTAAAAGATTTGCCTGCCATAAAGGAGATAAAGAGATGAGATATAGCGCCGACTATGTATTTCCGGTCTCGGGAGAGCCGCTAAGGAACGGTTATGTTGATATGACCGATGACGGTATTGTGACGGGGCTTGGATTACTTGAGGATAATGACAATGATGCCATAAGATTGAAGGGCTTTCTTGTTCCGGGATTT
>CAZPLM010000096.1:0-4738 GCA_964587275.1 uncultured Muribaculaceae bacterium
TTTGACATCTTTGTTGTCATGATCCGCAAGCAGAGATAGAATCACTTCCGTTCTAATTACATCTTCATAAAATTTTTCAATCTTCCCGACCTTCTTGTCGATGAAATCAAGTAGCTTTTGATCTGCATTGAATTTGATTGACTGAACTTTAATTTCCATTATTACCTCCGTTTTTTGCTCTTGGATGAGCGGTTAAATATGTTTTTTTCAACTTTTCAAATGAATTGTGCGTATAGATCTGAGTAGCTGCGATCGAAGAGTGTCCCAATATCTCCTTAATACTGTTTAGATCCGCTCCGTTATTCAACAGATGCGTTGCTAACGAGTGCCTCAGCACATGAGGAGACTTCTTTCCGGTAAAACCCTCAACTCCTTCAAGCTCCTTTTTCACGACATTATCAACAAATGCGAGATAAAGCTGCCTGCCCTTGTCTGTCAGAAAAAAGAACCCTTCCGTATTATCAGGGAACTCAGTTCTATTTCTTTTCAAATATAATAAAATATATTTACAAATCAAAGATGGTACTGGTATTTCTCTGCACTTGTCTCCCTTGCCCGTAATTCGAAAAACTTCCCTCTTTTCGTCGAAATCAGATATCTTGAGATTGCACAGTTCAGCCCTTCTCATTCCTGTCGAATACAGTACCATAACTATCATTCTTCCACGCAAATGAGCAAATGGTTCATTCTCTCCCGATTCATCTTCCCTGACCTCGAAATAATGATCGAGAGCCTCTTCTCTATAGAACTGAGGAAGCCTGTGGCTTTCTTTCGGTCTGAACACTTTTTTAACCGGATTGGAGGTAAGAACTCCTTCTTTCATCAGAAATGTGCAGAAACTGCTCAAAGCCGACAGTTTCAGATTCATGCTTCGTGCAGAAAGCCCCTTTTCAAGGCCTTGTGCGATAAAACCTCTTATGTTATTTGAAACCAAACCCTCCAGAATATCATCATCCCTGATGACGCTGATTTCGGGAAAGACAAAAGAAAAATATTCCTCAAGCGCTTCTCTATATGTAAGAAGCGTACATGAGGAATATCTTTTTTGAACCTGAAGATATTCCAAATAAGTCACTATCAGGTCCATATCTCAATATTAAAAGCAGGAATCGATCAATTTGTCATCAGCGATATTCGGCAATGTAACCTTAAGTGAAGGTGTTCGTTCCATTTCTCTTTTGATTGCAAACATAGAAGCCTTATTCCTGGCCCAGCTTCTTCTTGCTATGCCGTTATTAACATCCCAGTGAAGCATTTCTCTGATTCGTCTGTCCATATCATCGGAGCCATCTATCACCATACCGAATCCGCCGTTAATAACCTCTCCCCAGCCTACTCCACCTCCATTGTGCAGCGAAACCCAGGTAGCTCCGCGGAATGAATCACCTATAACATTCTGGACAGCCATGTCGGCCGTCAGATTGGATCCGTCATAAATATTCGAGGTCTCGCGGTATGGAGAATCCGTACCGGATACATCATGATGGTCACGTCCCAGGACAATCGGAGCCTTTACCCTCCCCTCTCTTATCGCCTTGTTCATAGCAAGGGCTATCTTGGTACGTCCCTCGGCATCCGCATACAGAATGCGAGCCTGTGAGCCTACAACAAGATGGTTTTTACCTGCTTCTCTGATCCAGTGAATATTATCGTCAAGCTGAGAAGTAATCTCTTTCGGTGCATTTTTACGTTCTTCCTGAAGAACTGAAAGGGCAATTCTGTCCGTTTCGGCAAGATCCTCAGGAAGTGATGATGTGCAAACCCATCTGTATGGTCCGAATCCGTAATCAAAATAGAGCGGTCCCATAATATCCTGTACATAAGATGGATATCTGAATGTTCCATCCTCTTTCATAATATCTGCTCCGGCTCTTGAAGATTCAAGAAGGAAGGCATTGCCATAATCAAAGAAATACATTCCATTCTTCGTCAATCTGTTAATTGCTGCAACCCGTCTGCATAGAGACTCCTCTACTTTTTTCTTAAACTGATCCGGATCCTCCGCCATCATTTTATTTGACTCTTCAAACGTAAGTCCTGCAGGATAATAACCTCCCGACCATGGATTATGTAAAGAGGTCTGGTCCGAACCGAGATCCACCTTCATTCCTTCATCTGCGAATTTTTCCCAGAGATCAACAATATTACCCTGATATGCAAGTGAAACAGCCTCTTTTGCAGCCTGTGCCTTTTTAATTCTTGCAATAAGCTCATCAAGATCAGTATGAACCTCATCCACCCAGCCCTGAGTGAAACGTTTTTCTACAGCTTTCGGATTGATTTCAGCAATAACACCTACAACTCCAGCAATCACGGCTGCCTTTGGTTGAGCTCCCGACATTCCTCCGAGGCCTGAACTTATGAACAATTTTCCGCCTATGCCCTCTCCCGGTTTTGAATGCATTCTTGCCGCATTTAAAACCGTAATGGTAGTACCGTGTACAATTCCCTGAGGGCCAATATACATAAATGAGCCGGCAGTCATCTGACCATACTGGGAAACCCCCATAGCATTGAATCTTTCCCAATTATCCTGACTCGAATAATTTGGAATGACCATACCGTTGGTAATAATCAGACGAGGGGCATTCTTATGTGACGGGAAAAGTCCGAGCGGATGGCCTGAATAAAGCACAAGTGTCTGTTCATCAGTCATCTCAGAAAGATACTTCATAGTAAGAAGGTACTGCGCCCAATTCTGGAAAGCAGCTCCATTCCCACCATAAATAATGAGCTCCTGGGGATGTTGCGCAACCGCATTGTCAAGATTGTTGCTTATCATAAGCATAATAGCCGCAGCCTCTCTGCATCTGTACGGGAAATCATCTATTGATCTGGCATAAATTTTATAATCCGGACGATAGCGGTACATGTAAATCCTGCCATAAGTTTCAAGTTCCTTTGCAAATTCAGGAGCAAGAACTTTATGCTGGCTTTCAGGAAAATACCTCAAAGCATTTTTCAAGGCAAGCTTTTTCTCCCTGAGAGTCATGATATCCTTTCTCCTGGGTGCATGATTGATAGTCTTGTCGATTGATTTTGGCTGAGGAATTTCTGCCGGAATACCGGCTCTGATTGCTTCCTGAAATTCAATTATATCTTTACTTTTCATATACATTTATTATTGTATCATACAAATTTACTCTATTTAGATGAATAAAATTGTGAAAAAAGAAAAAAAACAATAAATTTGCGGCCACAACAAAAGGAGGTGTAGCAATATTATGATTATCGTTCCAATTAAAGAGGGTGAAAACATCGAAAGGGCACTGAAGAAATTCAAACGCAAATTCGAAAAGACAGGTACTGTCCGCGAGTTGAGGGGAAGAAAGACTTTCGTCAAACCATCTATCAAGAAGAGAGATGCTATGAAGAAAGCTATCTACGTTCAGAAATTGCAACTCGGCGACGAATAACTGAAGAGTTTATTAGAAAGCGTATAAACCGCTTTCTACAGTATTATAAAATAAAAGGGTGACTTTCTTGGCCACCCTTTTACTTTTTATTAAATGTCCCCTATTTAAATTTCTGCAGGAGCATTTCCATTATCTTGACAGCAGCGAATGGAATTGTCGTACCAGGACCGAAAATCGCCATTGCTCCGGCCTTGTAAAGATCATCATAATCCTGCGGAGGAATTACTCCACCGACAATTACAATGATATCTTCACGGCCCAATTTCTTAAGCTCGTTAATAATCTGCGGTACAAGTGTCTTGTGACCTGCAGCGAGCGAAGAAACTCCCACAACATGGACGTCATTCTCAACAGCCTGTTTTGCAGCTTCAGCCGGAGTCTGGAACAACGGTCCCATATCCACATCAAAACCGCAGTCGGCATATCCGGTGGCAACAACCTTAGCGCCTCTGTCATGGCCGTCCTGTCCGAGCTTTGCAATCATTATGCGCGGCTGACGACCTTCTTTTCCGGCAAATTCAGTAACAAGTTCTTTTGCCTTTTCAAACTCTGAATCGTTTTTAACTTCTGAAGAATAAACACCTGTATTCATACGTATTACTGCTTTATATCTACCTACAACGGTCTCGCAGGCATCAGAAATCTCTCCAAGAGTAGCACGGCATTTGGCCGCCTCGACAGCAAGTTCAAGAAGATTGCCCTTCTTGCTCTTTACAGCCTCGGTTATTGCCGAAAGACAAGCTTTAACCTTGGACTCATCGCGATTTGCACGCAACTCGTTCAGTCTCTTGATCTGAGATTCGCGAACCTTGGTATTGTCAACATTAAGAATTTCAATAGGATCTTCTTTCTCAAGACTGTATTCATTGATACCCACGATCTTATCAGTACCGGAATCTATTCTTGCCTGCTTGCGGGCTGCTGCTTCTTCAATACGGAGCTTAGGAATACCCGTCTCAATAGCTTTTGCCATACCTCCGAGTTTTTCAATCTCCTGGATATGTTTCCATGCTGAATCCACAAGCTCTTTAGTAAGAGATTCTACATAATAAGAGCCGGCCCATGGATCAATAGAACGGCATATTTCCGTTTCATTTTGAATATAAATCTGGGTATTGCGGGCAATACGTGCGGAGAAATCAGTTGGAAGTGCAATGGCCTCGTCAAGAGCGTTTGTATGCAATGACTGAGTATGTCCCAAAGCGGCCCCCATAGCTTCAATACATGTTCTCGCAACATTATTGAATGGATCCTGTGCTGTAAGCGACCAGCCTGATGTCTGGCAGTGAGTACGCAGCGAGAGTGATTTTGGATTCTTTGGA
>CAZPLM010000096.1:4748-8430 GCA_964587275.1 uncultured Muribaculaceae bacterium
CAGCACGCATCTTTGCAATCTCCATAAAATGGTTCATACCGATGCCCCAGAAGAATGAAAGACGTGGTGCAAATGCGTCGACGTCAATACCCGCCTTGATTCCTGTCCTTAAATATTCAAGTCCGTCTGCCAAAGTATAGGCCATCTCAATATCATTTGTAGCTCCGGCTTCCTGCATGTGATACCCTGATATTGAAATTGAATTGAATTTCGGCATATTTCTGGATGTGTAGGCAAAAATATCACCTATAATTTTCATCGAGAATTCAGGAGGATAAATATATGTATTACGAACCATAAACTCTTTAAGAATATCGTTCTGAATAGTTCCCTGCATCTCCTCAAGTTTTGCACCCTGCTCAAGTCCGGCCACAATATAAAAGGCCATGATTGGAAGCACAGCTCCGTTCATTGTCATTGAAACAGACATCTTGTTCAAAGGGATCTGATCAAAAAGCACTTTCATATCCTCGACACTGCAAATGCTCACGCCGGCTTTCCCGACATCACCAACGACTCTCGGGTGATCAGCATCATATCCCCTGTGTGTAGCAAGGTCAAATGCTACGGACAATCCTTTCTGGCCTGCAGCAAGATTCCTGCGGTAGAAAGCATTTGATTCTTCTGCAGTAGAGAACCCGGCATACTGACGGATAGTCCATGGCCTCATGACATACATTGTAGAATAAGGTCCTCTTAGGAAAGGTTTGATACCTGCGGCATAATGCAAATGTTCCATTCCTTCAAGATCATTTGCTGAGTAAAGTGGTTTGACAGGTATCTTTTCTGAAGTCATCCACGGAGTTGCCATCTCAGTCTGGCCACACTCCGGTTTAATTGTTGAACTGTATTGTATATCTTTAAATTTCGGTCTCATATCTTATTCTCCTTCTATTATTTAATACCCATCATCCGTTGATATTCCTGCAAAGTCTCAAGAACATTACATTTGACATTAATGAAGTTTTTGATACCGTTTGCTTCAAGATCAGGCCTGCAGGCAGGATCACCTGCAACCACAACAATTGCCCTGTTCCCGATTTTACTGAAAATTTCAGGGACAGCCGCAGCATATTCATCATCTGACGAGCAAGCTACAACAATATCAGCCTTAGCGTCAATAGCAGCGTTTACGCCTTCATCTATTGTTGCAAATCTGTTATTGTCAATCACTTTGAATCCGGCAACAGCAAAAAAGTTGCTGCTGAACTGAGCTCTGGCACGACAGAATGCAAGATTACCGAAAGTAAGCATGAACACCTTGGGCTGTTTCTCTGATCTGTCTGTTGCAAAACGCATTTGTTCAAAAAGCTGAGCGCCTCTATATGATCTTAGTGGCTCGGCAACGATATTTTCGCATTTATGCTGACATTTGGAATCATCTGTTACCATCTCATTTGTAATTTCAGCACCCGCCTTCTCAAGAAAATTAGGGAACTGGTTGGTTCCAAGAAGAGTCTCTCTGCGAGTGGCAATGTTTTTATCTCTTTTTTGAGAAACAGCGAGAATCTCTGACTGAACAAAACCTGAGATAAACGACTCCGCATATCCTCCTTTTTCTTCAACCTTCTTGAAGAGATCCCATGCAGCATTCATAATAGATTCTGTCAGTGTCTCGATATAATACGAACCGGCGCTTGGATCAATGACCTTATTGAAATGGGACTCATCCTTAAGGATGGTCTGGACATTCCTTGCAATACGGTTTGAAAAGTCACCCGGAGCGCGAAAGGCATAGTCAAACGGAAGCGTCTCAATAGAATCAACACCGGCTATAGCAGCGCTCATAGTCTCTGTAGTGCCTCTTAGCATATTTACATAAGCATCATAAATAGTCTGATTCCAGCTGCTTGTAACAGCATGAATATATATTTTCTGAGCTGATGGAGAATCTGCGCCATAATCTTTGACAATGTTTGCCCAAAGGACTTTGACAGCACGGAATTTTGCAATCTCCATAAAATAATTTGAACTTATGGAAAAGGTAAATTTGATGCGGCTTGCAATATCATCACTCTTCAGACCGAGTTCGGAAAGCCTGTAAAGATATTCGCTTCCGATAGCGAGTCCGAATGCAAGTTCCTGAACAATGCTCGATCCGGCATTGTTAAAATCATATGCCTCAATATTGACGACTCTGATATTCGGATAACCTGCAACTATTTTGAAACATTCTGAGAGAAGAAAATATGCTTTTTCTCTGCAGAAGTGTCCTTTGGATGTCAAGTTGTGGAGCGGACTGAAATCAAACGATGCTCTTACCCTGTCGGCTGCAATACCCTGTTTTTTAAGGTATGAAATAAAATTGCCTGCAAGTTCGGCTGAATGCTTCAAACAGCAATTGCAAAAATTGACCTCAACCTTAGCAAGATCAATGTCTTTCAGTAATGCCGACATTTCTTCCTCTGAAAGGGAACTATGGTCATCAAGACAGAATCCAACTGATTCAACGCCTTTTTTTAGTCCATCGACGGCAAGATTATTTGCAGCTTCGACACCTTTGCAAAGACAATAATCCTGACGTGTCAACCAGTTATTGTCACATTTTGTACCCCTTATAAAAGGAAAACATCCGGGTCTTGACTCCTTTGACATGAGTTCATCAAGATCCTCGGCACGATAATAGGGACGCACTGAAAAACCTTCCATGGTCTTCCAAACGAGTTTCTTGTCGTAATCTGCCCCTTTCAAGTCGATTTTTATCGCCTCATCCCACTGTTCTGTAGAGACAGGCGGAAATTCGGCAAAAAGTTTCTCTGACATATTTTATTTAAAAATTACTTATTTATTAATAGTTTGTTTATATTCAAGCAAAGATAATGATTAATAATTAATAAAACTGAATTTATCACTATCTTCGCATAGCAGAAAGACTGAACTTAAACCGTATAATCATAACATGAAAGAGAGTGATGCAAACCCCGGGGGCGTCATACAACTGAGGACTAAATATGATATTTCGAACCTGTCGCATGGCGATACAGAGTGGAAATATCCGGTAATCAAATCTCCTCACAAGGACTGTGTCGTATTTCCATTCAGAAGAACAGGGGGCCGGAACAGCACTGTGATTGAAGAAATGCTCATTGATAAAATATCCAAATACCTTGGCGATCAAATTGAAATACTGAATGATGCCATGCTCCTTCTCTCCGATTCCGAAAGACCTTTTCAGCCGGACATTGCCCTTATCGAAACAAAAAGCGGCCTCAATATCAGAATTGACATTGAGATAGATGAGCCATTCGACCCGCTGACAGAAAAGCCTCTCCACTACATAGGATGCGGAGATGATTTCAGAGATTTACGATTGAATTCAGTCGGATGGATTGTTATAAGATTCTCAGCCGGCAGGGTATTCAATGAGACAAAAGAGTGCGTGGCTTACATTTCAAGATTTCTCTCCTCCATATATCCTGAATTCAAAGTGCCGGATGGGTTGAAAAACCTGAATATGCCAAGAAAAGCCAGGCGCTGGTCTATGTCTGAAGCACAGACGTGGATAGTCAATCCGCCAAAATCCTCCAAATTCAACGAAATCATTGAATACAGCAGGCGACTCCCAATCAAAGATGCACTGATTCCACACCCCCCTATGGACAGAGAAGAGGTGCTGGCAGCTGCTAGCGCTGAACATATTGAAGGGGAAGGATATTCTCCAAAAAACATTGACAAGTCAGAC
>CAZPLM010000097.1:0-2026 GCA_964587275.1 uncultured Muribaculaceae bacterium
TATCGCTGCAAACTTGTGAAAATTTAATGACACCGAAGGGAATTTAAAACAAAACTCTTTCAATGTCTGATATTTGTTTATTTGTCCCTTCTGAACACAATGGCTTTAATATATTCGCAGAAAAAAGTTGAATTATGAAAATGATCCTTGCTTCATTGCAAATAGTGGTTATGTTCTGGAATGTGGAGAATTATTTCGATCCTTTCAAAGACTCAATTAAAAATGACTTGGAGTTTACTCCTGGTGGAACTTATCACTGGACCTGGCGGAAATTTCAAAAGAAACGAAATGATCTTGTTAAGACATTATTTTTAGTTGGAGAAAAATATGGAAAGATGCCTGCACTGATCGGACTGGCGGAAGTAGAAAATTATTTCGTACTGAATCAGTTGATCTATCATACTTCATTGTCTAAATGCGATTACAAAATTATACATGATGAAAGCCCTGATCCGCGTGGGATTGATGTGGCATTAATCTATGACAATAGCCGTTTTGAACTTCTTGAAAAAGAGTTTATTACGATTGATACGCTTTCTACGCGCCAGATATTGTATGCAAAAGGATTCGTAAGGAGTTCCAGTGACACGACAGGTGATTTTGTAACAAATAACAGGGTTCTCACCGATACTTTGTATCTTTTTGTAAATCATTGGCCATCAAAGAGAGGTGGAGCCAAAGCATCAAACTGGAAAAGAACACTCGCAGCCGGACTGTTAATGCACAAAATAGATTCAATTTATAGTGTTTATTCCGATAATTCCACTACAGATCCGCATATTATCATAATGGGAGATTTCAATGAAGAGCCCTCCGGACAGTTGCTGCAAAGTATCAATCCGTTAAAACTTGTAAACATTTTTGCTGAATACCCAAAGAACTCAGGGACATACAAATACAAGGGAAAATGGCAATATATAGATCAATTTATTCTGTCGCAGGAAATAGCAAAATCAGCAATACTCTGTGAACCTTTCAGATGTCCGTTCATTCTGGAGCCGGACAAGGCCTATTTCGGACAGAAACCATTTCGCACTTATATTGGACCACGTTATAACGGGGGTGTAAGTGACCACCTTCCAATAATACTTTATCTTTGAAAATTGCAATTAAAAACGGCAACTCAGCCCTGCCGTAAAAAATCCTTTACAGCCACACCCCAATCCGATAAAAGCACCTAAATGTTCACCCCCAACCCTGAGGGCGATCGGAGTCATCTGAAATACAAAACTGCATGAATTGGACTCTTCTGAAGTATCATCATCTGAAATACTTTTATTGAACGAAGCACCGGCACTGTACGCTCCAAACACCTCTCCCCATTTCCACGCACCATAAGTTACATTGCATGTCGGCATTATCATATAATATCTATTTCTTGTCTCGCTTGTACTTGTTGAAGAGGTCGAATTAGAACTCAAAATATATTTATTATTTGTTTCAAGGTACGTATAATCTACCCCAAGTCGAACTCTGCCTACACGACGCAAATATTCCCCTGAAAAAGCACCGGTAGTAGTAATCTTGTCAAGCTGCATAGTTTCGCCGGTAATAACCCATATTGGAGAAGTCAGAGCCAGCCCCAAAGCATCTAGAAATGCAGTAAAAACAATAATCGGACCCGCATCCCCATACGAGACTGAAATCTCATTATAGGGCTGCTGCATAATTCTTTCGTGCGATTTTTGAGCATTGACAGTGCTAAGACAAAACAGAAATAAAAATGCTATAGTAATAAAATGTTTCATAATTCATACGTCTTTTCATATCAGTAAATGCAGAAATCAAGCCATTACTGCATCAATTAAAATATTGCTAAATTTGTAATTAATATTTTTGACTTATACTTATGAAACAATATTTGGATCTTCTAAAATATATCCGCGAAAACGGGGTAATGAAAGATGACCGCACAGGCACAGGTACTCAAAGCGTATTCGGTTATCAGATGAGATTCCATCTTGAGGACGGATTCCCCCTGCTGACCACAAAAAAAGTTCATCTTAAATCAATTATCCACGAACTT
>CAZPLM010000097.1:2036-8268 GCA_964587275.1 uncultured Muribaculaceae bacterium
TGTGGTTTATTTCGGGCAGTACAAACATCAAATACCTCAAGGACCATGGCGTTTCAATATGGAACGAATGGGCAGATGACAATGGGGAACTTGGTCCCGTTTATGGACACCAGTGGCGTTCCTGGCCTGATCAGGCAGGGGGAAGCATCGACCAGTTATCTAATGTCATTTCTCAGATAAAAAAGAATCCCGACTCGCGCAGGCTGATTGTCTCTGCCTGGAATGTAGCAGAAGTAGATAAAATGGCTCTGCCACCCTGCCATACATTATTTCAGTTCTATGTTGCAGACGGACGGCTCTCCTGCCAATTATATCAGCGCAGTGCGGATGTGTTCTTAGGCGTTCCTTTCAACATTGCATCATACGCTCTTCTGACACAAATGATAGCACAGGTATGCGATCTTAAGTTAGGTGACTTTGTCCATACTTTCGGAGATGTCCATATTTACCGCAACCATTTCGAACAGGTTGCCGCTCAATTGCAGCGCGAACCAAAACCACTCCCTAAAATGATTATCAACCCGGCCGTTAAAGATATTTTTTCCTTTGAATATGAGGATTTTACACTTGAGGAATATGATCCTTATCCGGCAATAAAAGCTCCTGTTGCTGTATGATAAGCATAATTGTAGCAATATCAGATAATTATGCTATCGGCAGAGGAGGAGATATGCCATGGCACCTTTCAGAAGACCTGAAATATTTCAAACGTATCACTACCGGTCACTCAGTCATTATGGGAAGCAGGACCTTTAAATCATTGGGGTGTAAACCACTGCCAAACAGGCGAAACATTGTCGTCAGCCGATCCATGGCTCCTGTTGAAGGTATTGAAGTCTTCAACTCTCTTGAATCAGCCATTGCGGCAACTGAAAATGAAGAGGAAACATTCGTGATGGGAGGAGGTGAAGTATACCGTCAGGCGATAGAATTTGCAGCTAAACTCTATATCACACGTGTTTATACTTCCGTGGAAGATGCCGATACATTCTTCCCTCAATTTTCAGAAAATTTCTGGAAAGAAATATCGCGAAGCGAAATGATGAAAGATTCCAAAACTGGATATGAATTTCAATTTGTCGTTTATCAAAAAATAATCTGATATGTCTGGACAATCCTCACAACCAACAATAAACAGCCAGGGAAATAAGGCACGCGATACATTCGGCAGCCGTTTCGGCATTCTTGTGGCAATGACAGGATCGGCAGTGGGTCTCGGAAATCTCTGGCGCTTCCCATACCTTGTCGGAGAGAACGGAGGAGCTGCATTTATAATTATTTATCTTGCTTTCGTGTTATTTATGTGCATTCCGATAATGATATCTGAATTTGTAATAGGGCGCAGAAGCCATACAAACGTTTTCGGTGCATTTAAAGTTCTTGCCCCCGGATCAAAATGGAGCATAATAGGAATAATGGCCGTGTTATCTGCGGGTTTCATCATCGCTTTCTACTGCGTAGTCGGAGGATGGTCAATAGAATATCTTGTAAAAGCCATTTGTTTTGATTTCACACGGCATTCTGAAATAGATCCTTCTGCAATGTTCTCAGGATTTGTTACTTCCCCTGTCAAGCCGATTATTTATACCTGTTTCTTTTTAGCGCTCACGGGAGCAGTAATATTCGCCGGCGTCAAAAAAGGGATAGAGAAATTTACGAAAGTCATGATGCCTCTCCTTTTTATAATGGTGATAATCATCGCAATACGCTCTCTTACTCTACCCGGATCAATGGAAGGCATATCATATCTGTTCAAACCTGATTTTTCAAAAATAACATCCTCAACAGTCCTCGCTGCTATGGGACAGGCTTTTTTCTCTCTTTCTCTCGGTTGCGGCACTATTTTGACTTACGCGTCATACGTTGATAAAAATGAAAATATTATAGCCTGCTCTACATATACTTCCCTGGCTGATACAATATTTGCAATCATTGCCGGATGCGCAATAATGCCGGCTGTATTTGCCTTCGGTATCAGTCCCCAGGAAGGCCCCGGTCTGGTTTTCATAACATTACCTCATATTTTTGCACAACTTCCTTTTGGCGGTATCATTGCTATCCTGTTTTTCTTTACTCTTTTCCTCGCCGCGCTGACTTCTTCTATTTCATTATTGGAAGTAATTGTGGCATACATGGTTGAAGAATTCAAGATGAAGAGGTCCAAGGCGGTAATAATTACGTTTTTTATCTTCCTGATCCTTGGCAGTTTATGTTCACTCTCTCAAGGTGTTTTGAGTGATTTCAAGATCATGGGAAGAAATATCTTCGATCTGTTCGACTATCTTTCAGCTGATTACCTGATGACTATCGGTGGCTTGCTGATCGTGATTTTCGTAGGCTGGAAAATGGGCAAAAGGAGTACATTTGAAGAGTTGTCCAATAACGGAACTCTTAAGATTCCGCGCTGGTTCGCCACCTTCCTGTTTTTCCTTATCAAATACATAGCCCCTGTCACCATCATTATTATCTTCATCTCCAAAATTTTGGAATGAATCAACGGCGGTACCTCGGGTTTCAACTATCGGCAATATACTTTCTTCACAAAAAATAGTTACCTTTGCCAATTATAAAAACAGTAACTAAAAATGTCATTGAAGTGCGGAATAGTAGGATTGCCGAATGTTGGCAAATCAACTCTTTTCAACTGTATCAGTTCATCCAAGGCACAGTCTGCAAACTTTCCTTTTTGCACGATTGAGCCCAATATCGGATCGACTACTGTACCTGATGAAAGATTGAATGTACTTGAAAACATAGTACATCCGAGAAAGGTCATCCCGGCCACAGTTGAAATAGTAGATATTGCAGGCCTTGTTAAGGGTGCGAGCAAAGGAGAGGGTCTTGGTAATCAATTTCTTGCAAATATCAGGGAAACAGATGCCATACTTCATGTCCTGAGATGCTTCGATGATGGCAATATTGTCCACGTAGATGGCAGCGTTGATCCGGTCAGAGATAAAAGCGTAGTTGATATGGAGCTTCAGATCAAGGATCTGGACACTGTTACGAACAGACTGGAAAAAGTCAGGAAACAGGCTGTGACAGGCGGTGACAAGACTGCAAAGAAAAGCTGCGAGATACTTGAGAGGTACAGGGAAGTTCTCGAACAGGGAAGAAATGCAAGAGAAGTGACATTTGACAGCCCTGATGACCAAAAAATAGCTAAAGAATTTTGTCTCTTGACTGATAAACCCGTATTATATGTCTGCAATGTGGATGAGAATTCGGCAAAAAACGGAAACGCTTATACAGAGGCGGTTAAAAATGCAATCAAGGATGAAGATGCTCAAATGCTTATCATTGCAGCTAAGATTGAATCAGAGATTGCCGAACTTGAGAGTTATGAAGAGAGGCAGATGTTCCTTGAAGAGATCGGGCTTCACTCTTCCGGAGTGGTACGTCTTATCCAGGCAGCATACTCCCTCCTTAACCTGCAGACTTACTTCACGGTAGGAGAACCTGAAGTCAGGGCCTGGACTATCAATAAGGGCGACAAGGCTCCAAGAGCTGCAAGTGTGATACATACCGATTTTGAAAAAGGTTTTATCCGCGCCGAAGTGATAAAATACGATGATTTTATAAATTATAAATCAGAAGCAGCCTGCCGGGCAGCCGGAAAACTGAATAGTGAGGGAAAGGATTATATTGTCAGGGATGGTGATATAATGCATTTCCTATTTAATGTTTAACTCCGAAAAAACGGCAATATCATAGAATAATAAATTATTAAAAATATGAAACGACTTTTATTTTTTATCGCAAGTATAGCAATGCTTGCATCTTGTGGCAAAAAAAGCCTTGAACCTGTCTCAGAGCCTTCATGGTACACAAATAAGACCTACTTCGATGAAAAAAATTCTCTCTATGAATTTCTATATGTCGATACAACAAGCATCGTCATGCTTGGAGATGATATCATCGACAGAGGTGAATGGGCACAGTTCTATCAGGATACATGCCTGAAAAACAGAGGAATATCCCTTGAGGGTACAGAGCACACTCTTTACAGAATAGACAAGATTGCTCAAAAACAGCCTAAAAAAATATTTGTATGCTCAGGTATGAGGGATGTCAAATATACCGACAGCCTCGGACACCTTATGCAGTCAAAGGATATTGTTGACAGAATAGAACAGATAATGCACAGGGCGCAGGTTATTTCTCCCAATACCCAACTCTACTACATCAGCATTACCCCTGACGGCAAAATGAGTGATGAAAGCATTGCCCTCGCACAGGAAGTCAATGAATCAGTCATGGCCAAAGCCAAAAAAGGCAACTACACCTATATTGATGCAGCAAGTAAATTATGCGGAGATAAAAAGTGTCTCTCAGAACCATATACCTGGAACGGATCAAACCTTAACGGTGCAGGATATGAAGTATTGGCAAATGTGTTGTCAGAATATGTCGGAGACCCTGCACTCAACAAGGCAGACGATCATAAATATCCTGAAATAACAGATTATTATCAACACAGGGTTTCAATTTTCAACTCTCTCCCCAAACTGGACAAGAGCGTGGTATTTCTCGGCAACAGCTTGTGCAACAATGCGCAATGGTCTGAACTTATTCCGGTAGTCCACAATGTAATAAACAGAGGGATAAGCGGAGATGTAGTTGAAGGCGTATATAACCGCCTCGATGATATTGAAGAACAAAAACCTATTCTTCTGTTTGTCATGACCGGCCTGAACAACTTCATCAACGATTCGACTACAACAGCCCTCTCGGTCTGGAAAACTTATGAGAAAATCATTAAGAAAGTCAAAGAAGATATGCCAACGGCTCAATTCTGTGTCTTATCGACTATTCCTGTCAGCCCGATATCGAAATTCTACAATGGGATTAACCCAAAGGTTTATGAATTGAACAAACTGCTCCTTGCAGGTTCCAAAACATATAATTACGTATATATGGACATTGCAGAGAAACTTTCAGATGAAAATGGAGACCTTGATGCAAAATATACCTATGACGGTATTCACCTCAACTCAGATGGCTACTTTGTATGGTGCACCACTATTATGAGATCAGGTATTTTCATAGGAGTACGCCAGGCACAGGAAAATGGAGAAATAAAATTTTAGTGATTATGTACAGAACACACACTTGCGGCCAGTTAAGACTTGAAAATGCCGGGCAGACAGTTACCCTTGCAGGCTGGATTCAAAGAATCCGTAAAATGGGAGGAATGAATTTCATTGACCTCCGCGACAGATACGGCATTACTCAATTGGTAATAGGAGACAATGCCTCAGACAGCGTAAAAGAGCAGTTGACCGGACTTGGAAGAGAATATGTAATTCAGGCAACAGGCAAAGTTGCAGAAAGAAGCAGCAAAAACAACAAGATTCAAACAGGTGACATTGAGATCCTGGTTGACACAATAAACATTTTAAACCCTTCTGTTACACCTCCTTTTACAATAGAAGACATCTCTGACGGAGGAGAGGAACTCAGAGCTAAATACCGTTATCTGGACCTCCGCAGAAATCCTCTTAAAAAGGCCCTTATGCTACGTCATAAAATGGCCCATGAGGTCAGGAACTATCTTGACAGCCTTGATTTTATGGAGATTGAAACACCATATCTGATCAAGTCCACTCCGGAAGGCGCCCGTGATTTCGTTGTCCCGAGCAGAATGAACCCGGGAGAATTTTATGCTTTGCCTCAAAGTCCGCAACAGCAGAAACAACTTCTGATGGTTGCAGGATATGACAGATATTTTCAGATAGTCCGCTGCTTCAGGGATGAAGACCTGCGTGCGGACAGGCAGCCTGAATTTACACAAATTGACTGTGAAATGTCATTTGTGGAGAGAGAGGACATTCTCCAGACATTTGAAGGGCTTATCAAGCACCTTTTCAAAACAGTCCTGAAAAAAGAATTCAGCGAACCGTTCCTGAGAATGAGCTATGCGGATGCAATTGCATATTACGGTTCTGACAAACCTGATATCCGTTTCGGGATGAAACTGAACGAGATTACCTCGAAGGTTCAAGGACATGGATTTACACTGTTTGACAATGCGAAATACATTGGCGGCATTGTGGTTGAAGGCTGTGCGACATATACGAGAAAACAGCTTGACGAATTGACAAATTGGGTCAAAAGACCTCAGGTCGGCGCAACCGGCCTGATATACATAAAACTGGAGGAAACAGGGATAAAATCCTCTATCGATAAATTCTTCAAACCGGAAGAACTCCAGCAGATTGCAAATGAAATA
>CAZPLM010000098.1:0-8233 GCA_964587275.1 uncultured Muribaculaceae bacterium
AATTCTTCTTGCAACTTGCTTATTCATAGCGCAAAAGACAAAATTCTATGTCTTAAGCAATGAAATGTAATGACTTTATAATGTACTCTATTTGTCTTTGTGTGCAGTGATGATTGTGTAGCTGTGGGCGTTAACTGTTATGGTGATATTACAATAATAGATATACCAGTTTTTACCCTTACGTTTGAAGTGAGCATCACTACTCATAATTATTTCGTGACAATATTTAACCACATCATCATTAGTAATCTGTAAGTTTCTTTTTATCCTGTCCACACCCATGCTCGTGGTGTGTATCTTATCAATATTGATTATTAAATTATTTTTCATAAAAAAAATAAACAAGGACCTGCTTTGTGTGCTTTAAGGCCGGCTCAACTGATGAAACTCTTCCTATACTCTTATGATTCTCTTACGATCAGCATTTCCATTGCACTAAAATCAATGATTTCCCCTTTCCCTGAATGAAAGGTAATTATTTTGTCATGTACCATTTCCGAAATTGCTCTTGACAAAGATGGCCGCTCCACGCCGATATAACCGGCAAGTGAAGCCACACTTCTGTCTAACTCAAATGCTCCCTTCTTCTCTCGTGAGAGCATATAATAGGCGACTTTTGCCTTAATTCCTTTCTGAGCAAAAATCTTCAATCTTTCGGAAATATGTTGCATCTGATTGGCATTAAAAGCCATAAAGCCTCGCATAAATCCAGAACACTTTGCCATTTGCTGTTCTATAGCTTCTTTTGAGATATAGATTACTTCACATTCTTCCAAAGCAATCACATCAACAGGAAAGCGGTTGTCATCGGCAAATAGAAATGCAGCAGCAAGAGGGAATGGTGCAGAAATATCACTCATTGGAAGCGTAAGTCCTGAGTTTGAAACTATTTCCGTTCGTACTTTTCCACGAATCAGCATAAAGAGCCGTGTTACTTTATCACCCTGATATGCGATATATTCATCACGCTTGAATAATTTTAAAGTGTGTGGGATGGTGCACTGCAATTTTTCAATTTCTTCTGCCGGCTTATCACGACAAAGTGTACAGAAAAATAACAAATCTTGTTTTTCCATTTTTTTTGTAAAAATAACTATTTTTTTCAATTAGTAACATTTGTTACGGAATATATAGTATATAGTGGAGACTTTTGTATAAAAAATAGTGACAGTCATGAAAAGAAAAATTATTTCAATAAACGAAAAGCTCCGCAATCTCAACTTACACATTGGCCTGTTCAGCTTCATCTTCTAAATCCTGAATCAGGTTTTTTTAACAAGGAGGATGTAGTTCTGGCTGCAGATTGCACTGCATACGCTTACGGCGATTTTCATAACAGATTTTTAAGAGGTAAAAAATTGGCCATTGCCTGTCCGAAATTGGATAGCAATAAGGAAATATATCTCGAAAAAATAGTTAAAATGATAGATGTAGCTCATATAAACACACTTACCGTTGTTATGATGGAAGTACCCTGTTGTGGTGGATTAATGCAGATAGCAAAAATGGCTGCCGACAAAGCAACAAGGAAAGTACCTGTGAAACAAATTATAATTGGACTTCAGGGAGAGATAAGGAATGAAACTTGGGTTTAACCATTAATTTATAATATTATGAATATGTTTTGTTATCAATGTCAGGAAGCAGCCGGAGGAAAAGGTTGCACTGTAAAAGGTGTTTGTGGCAAAGAGCCTCAAACAGCGTCATCAATGGATTCCCTGCTATATATCGTTCGCGGTATAGCGATTGTAAACAATGCCCTCCGCCAAAAAGGTAATGCAGACATCAATTCAAGCAGATTTATTCTTGATGCGTTATTCTGCACCATTACCAACGCCAATTTTGATAAGAATTCTATCGGAGAAAGAATAAGAAAAGGGGTTGAGATTCGTAACGAACTTATCGGAAAGGCTGAAAAGAGAGAAATTATTTTACCTGATGCCGATGAGTTGCTTAATGCTCCTAATTTGCCGGTGGGTGTATTAGCTGAAGAAAATGAGGATCTGCGTTCGCTGAAACAGTTGGTTCTTTATGGTGTAAAAGGAGCAGCTGCATACGCAGAACACGCACTCAATCTTGGGTTTGAAGATGTTTCTATTTATGAAGGTATTGAAACAGCTCTTTCCGAAATATCTCGCCATGATATTGTGGCTGATGAATTGGTAAGCCTTGTCTTGACTGTCGGACAACTTGGTGTAAAAACTATGGGTCTGCTTGACAATGCCAACACATCTACTTATGGAAACCCGGAAATTACGAAAGTAAATATTGGTGTGCGCAACAATCCTGCTATTCTTATATCTGGGCACGACTTACGCGATATGCAAGATTTGTTGGAGCAGACAGAAGGAACGGGAGTAGATATCTATACTCATAGCGAGATGTTGCCCGCTCATTACTATCCTGCATTCAAAAAATATTCTCATTTTGCCGGTAATTATGGAAGTTCATGGTGGAAACAAACCGAAGATTTTGAATCATTTAATGGTCCTATTCTTTTTACGACGAACTGCATTGTGCCTCCTCGCCCTAATGCAACATATCGTGATAGAGTATATACCACTGGGTCATCCGGATTTCCGGGATTTCCTCATATTGCAAATAGAGAACAGGGAAAATCAAAGGATTTTTCGGCCATCATAGAGCATGCCAAGCGCTGTGCACCACCACAAGAGATTGAAAAAGGCGAAATTGTGGGTGGATTTGCCCATGCACAATTCTTAGCCCTTGCAGATAAGGTGGTTGATGCTGTAAAGTCCGGTGCTATTCGTAAGTTTGTGGTTATGGCGGGCTGTGACGGACGTATGAAGAGTCGCAGTTATTATACAGAATTTGCTGAATCACTGCCAAAAGATACAGTTATTCTTACAGCAGGCTGCGCAAAGTATCGCTATAACAAACTTAATCTCGGCGATATTGGAGGCATCCCACGCGTTTTGGATGCAGGTCAGTGTAACGACAGCTATTCTTTGGCATTGATTGCCCTCAAATTGAAAGAAGTGTTTGGATTGGACGATATTAATCAATTGCCAATAGTTTATAATATATCATGGTACGAACAAAAAGCCGTGACTGTTTTATTGGCATTGCTTTCTCTTGGAGTAAAAAACATACATCTCGGGCCTACACTTCCTGCTTTTCTTTCTCCAAATGTTATAAAAGTTTTAGTAGAACAGTTTGGAATTGGTGGTATTACAAGTGTTGACGAGGATATGAAACGATTTATGTAATCCGTATAATACGAATAATTAATAAAGGTACTTGAGGTTTTATATTTCAGGTACCTTTCGTTTTACTTCTAATGATTATTTGCATTAACTATTTCAGACAATTCAATTCGCCCGACTTGTTTTGATTATCATTATCGGATATAAAATGAAATAAACCACATACATTTGCATTCATTAATTTGATAAATAATGAATAAACTTTCGGTTCAGCAGTCATACGACAAAAAGGTGTTGCGCGTAATGATTGAGATATACTGCAGGAAAATTCACAACTCTAATACTTTATGCCGGGAGAAGAATGGCATTAAGCTTTATGTTGAAGACACAGGAATAGGTATTGCGAAAAAAATCAAAGTCTCATATTCCATCGTTTTGAGAAGTTAGACTCTTTTGCTCAAGGTACCGGCTTAGGACTTTCTATTTGCAAGGCTATCTCTGATGTTAAACACGGTGATATCGGCTTTAAGAGTAAACAAGGAGAAGGCTCTACATTCTGGGTATGGTTTCCTACTACTACTGAAATAATTGAAAAGGACATACTTTCTATTCCTGAAAAACAAATAGTTGAGAATAATACAAGCTGTGATAATGTGAAATCTTGTTCTTTAATTCGTCAACATATTCTTGTAGCAGAAGACAGTGAGAGCAATTACCTTCTGATTGAAGCAATTCTTAAGCACAACTATTTGACTTGGGTAAAGACCGGGAAAGATGCTGTTGCGTTAGCGAAAGACAATAGATATGACATCATTCTTATGGACTTAAAGATGCCGATTATGAATGGTATTGATGCTACACGTGCTATAAGATCCTTCGATAAAGATACATTAATAATTGCAGTTACTGCTAATGCATTCGATAGTGATAGAGATGCAGCAATGCAAGCAGGATGCAACGCCTTCATTACCAAACCAATCAATAAAATGGAATTTGAACGGTTGCTTGAATCAATGATTAAATAACAATCGTAGAATTATTACCCGTATTGACTATCACTTTTTCATATTATTTTGTATTTATTTTAATGCAAAAATAGTAGGCTCAATATGATTTAACTGTATACAAATTACAGATTTACTTATCAAATATAACGCTGCGCAAGAAAATTTGAAAATGTCGCGTATAATGCATATATTTGATTTATTAATTCAATATTTAGAATGAAAATCTTGAAATACCAGTTTTGGATAATTGAGGCCATCGGCCTCGGTGTCCTTGTTTGGCTCATTATGGCAGCAGCCCCATTGTTTCTGGGTGTCATCGAATTATTTGCCCACCTTTTGTCTGCTGCAAAAATGAACCCGACTGGTAAGTTTTATTCTCCGGGCCTTGTTAGTGCATTGGTTATTATGCTTCCAATGACAGTGTATGGTTTTTATGTCATAATTAGTAATAACATTGTGACAGGATGGAACTGGCTATGGTCATTCTTGTACTTAGTTATTCCACTATTCACAGTACAACAATGCATCGTCAAGCGCAGCGGAATGAAATATTCCGAATTTGTAGGAAATGCGCTCAGCGTTTTGTTCGGGAAGAAGGAGAAGAATTGTGATAATTGAATAAAATATTTATATTATTTGCGACAATTATGCTGATTGCAGCAGTAGGATTTGTATCGTATTCTAAAGAAATACCTTAAACTGAGCAAGATGAGTTGCAAAATAAGTATTTTGCTCAACCATATAATCACCAAATACGATTTATAGATGAAATTTGATAAACTTATTATTACAGGATTACCCAAATCCTTCAATTTGTGTGACTCAGTTGAATATCTTGATCCAATTGCAATAGGATTAGGGCCAGAGCATATTAAGTACGATGCTTATCCGGTAGAATGTAACGATGAAAGGGGAGAAGATGCCTTTATTATCTTTAAATATAACGAATCATCTACCGGAGTATATGTCTTGTTAAACACAATAACCCGCTCATTAACCATAGAACTGCCTGTATGGGCTGCTGATGCGGATGTATTTCTATATAGTGCATACGTTAATGCAATTCTATCCAAACATAAAAGGGCTCATCTTTTTGACAAATTTTCTCCACTCCCTTATATTACTGAGGTTGATACGCAAAAGATGATTGATGATAGGAGAAAGTTCCTGAAACGTCAATTAACTACAAAAGATGGATTCTGTATGGAAGGTCTTAACGCTTCTTTCACCTTGATAGTCGAACACCTTCGTCCCGCTGCATCTATTGATGTGCAAATAAAAGAACTTCAGAATCATTTTGTAGATATGCAATGGAGATTAGGCAAAGATACCTGATCATTTTCAATATAATTAAACAAAGGCTGAATATCAGTGATTTCTTTCAAAGAGTACTGATCCTAATAAACGCCAAACGCCCTCTTAAGAGAGCGTTTTAGTTGTTGTTGGGGAAAAATTATTTAGTGGTTATCACCACAATTGAATTAATTTCATTCTCTGTATATTGTTTTGCCATCTGAACATATTTTTTGAATTCCTCATTATTCTTATCTTTAATTACTTTGACTGAAATGATTTTGGAAACATCTGTCGCATTGACTTCCGAGTCCTGAACGACAGCACCGTTTATTATTGTGAGAACACCATCTCTGTCTATATCTAAATTTGCACTTTTTCTCAAATTTATTGTGACATTCGAAATACTATCTACTTGTCCGATAGTTAAATGATTCAGTACCTTCTTAGTTTCGGTTGATACTTTTTTTGATTCTTTGTCATATTTTGATGTAAAGATAATATGTATATTTTTGTCCGCATCATATGAATAGTCAGTGATAATCTCTCCAACAAGTTGGCTGCCATTAAAATTTTCAATTTTTTTATCATTGATGATATAGGTGGCCTTTTCTTTACTCTGTCCCCAGAGAGTCCCTACAGATACAACGATTGCAAACATGGTTGCGAAAATAATTTTTTTCATTTTTTAAAATATTAATTATTACTATTTTGCACCGTTAAGTGCAGTTAATTCTATTGAGGAGTCATTAGCATCACGCTTCATCAGAAAAGTCCCGGTAAGGCCATTCTTGAATTCAGCAATAACGATAATCTTGTTTCCTTCCGGTCTGGCAGTTATACTGCTTATCTCATCAATCCCGGTATCAGCGAGAATATTAATCGTTTGAATAATTTCAAAAGTGTTGATATCCGGTAATGTATTATGTTTGTCTGAATGACTCGTAAAATGGAAAATAGACACCAGGATGACTAGGCTTGCAGCGCAAGCAAAAGAACTTCGCACAATCACCTTCCTCCTGTGCTTGGACACTATTGTATCAAACTCACTGACGGCATCATCACTAAGATATGTATCAATAAGATCCTTCATTGTTCTGTTACTATCTGTCATATTCATTTTTATTAAATTGTTCTTTTAGTTTCTTTTTTGCCTTCGAAAGTGCCACTTTTATTCCTTGTTTTGTATTACCTGTTTTCTGCGCAATTTCATCTAAAGACAACCCATCATCTGTTTTCATTAGCATATATTCACGTTCCTTCTTGGTCAGACATTCATAAAGTTTCTTCTTAATCATCTCTTCATCCATCTTGTCCGTTTCTTTTGAAGCCAGTTCGCCGCCAAGATATTTTTCCGATGTAATCTCTGTAGTTTTGAATTTATGCTTTCTAAGCCTGGATACACAGATGTTTTTGGTAATCTTGACAAGCAGAGCTTCTGCATTACGTATCGGATAGCCTTTTTCTGACAGTTCCCAGAACGCTATCAATGCCTCCTGCACAATATCCTCAACATCCAATGTAATATAAACGGCTTTACCGAATTTCCTTACAAGTGCTGTCAGTTTCATCCAAATGGAAGAATATATATTTTCAAATTCGTGCTCTATCATTTTCATCGCTTTACATATAAGTAGCAAAAAACACACAAAAGTTTCCAAAAATATCCAATATTTTAAAAAATGGAAAAAGTTCGATAAGCCAAATAACAAAAAAGGCGCTCAAAATGAACGCCTTAATTATCAATAGTGATATATGTTAATCAGTAGTAATTGTCTCTTACTTTTCGATGCAGGAATTAGGAAAATTCAATAACTTATTCTAAATCAGTATAAAAGCGATTTATGTATTTCATTTTTGTCCCCCGTTTGTCCCCCTAATTTGGCAGGGGACGAAAATTTCGAAGAAATATAGAAAATTTATTCCGGGACTTCATATGGGGTGATGTCGTATAAACCACCGTGTTTTCTGGCTCGAACCATCGGAGTGCCGAACAATAGCAATTTGTGATAATATTGGCGCATCTCTTTATTTTTGTTTATATTTGCGGTAATTATTACCGCTATGGCGACTAAAATCAAAGAAATACTCAGTCTTGTGCCCCAGGATTCAGTTCTGTTCTCCTCTTGGCTATGCTCTCGGGGGATAGACCGGAAGGAGCAAACCTTGTATGTCCGCAGTGGCTGGTTGGAAAGAATCACGAAAGGCGTCTACAAGATAGCAGGAACCAATCCTTCGCTCTATGGCGCAGTAGCATCCTTCAATGTGCAGCTTGAAAGAAATTGTCACATTGGCGCTTCTTCAGCTCTTGATTTGAGGGGTTATTCCCATTTTGTTGCTATGGGCAAGCCTCAGGCTTTCTTGTTCACGGTGAATGAGCAGAGGCTTCCGGGCTGGATGCTTACGGCTGAATGGGATATGACGGTCAAATACTTTACAACGTCAATATTCAAGGGGAATGCAGGATTGGAGACATACGAGTATCATAGTCACCAGCTACTGATATCCGGTCCCGAGCGTGCCTTTATGGAATGCTTGCTTCTCGCGCCTGTCAATTACTCACTGATGGATGTTTACTATGTGATGGAGATGTTGACGACACTGCGTCCGAAACTTGTCCAGCAACTGCTTGAAGAATGCTCGTCTATAAAAGTGAAACGCCTCTTTCTGTATATGGCAGAGAAGTCTGGCCATCAATGGGTCAAGGCACTTGATGTCTCAAAAGTGGATTTAGGAAAAGGTGACCGTATGATCACTGAAGGCGGC
>CAZPLM010000099.1:0-8152 GCA_964587275.1 uncultured Muribaculaceae bacterium
TAATTCCTATATTGGAATGTTCGTTTCTCTTATTCTGATAATGGGAATTGTCTTCGAGATGCCAATGCTGGCGATGATACTTTCTCATTTCGGCATCATATCAAAAGAGTGGCTTAAAAAATACCGCAGACATGCAATTGTTATTCTTGTAGTGGTGGCAGCGATTATAACACCATCAGGTGATGCAGTAACACTTTTTTTCGTTGCAGCGCCCCTCTATATTCTTTATGAATTCAGTATTTTAGTATGCAAAAGCAGCAAAAAAGATGACGAGGATGAAGATGAAGGAAAAGTTGAGGTAATTATTGAAAAGGAGGCTGCAAAATGATATCGATCAACGATCTTACAGTATCATTCGGAGGATTTGTCCTCCTTGACGATATTAATTTTCACATTGGAGACAAAGACAGGCTTGGCCTGGTCGGGAAAAACGGAGCAGGTAAATCCACAATATTGAAATTGATTATGGGCCTTATTTCCCCAGCCTCGGGTAAAATACTTAAATCAGCTGGATTGAATATAGGCTATCTGCCTCAGCAGATGGAACACCATAAAGACAAGACCGTAATTGACGAGACTCTGACAGTTTATGACAGTTATTTCGACATGCACAGGCAAGTGGATGATATTTCCACTGAACTTGCAACCAGAACTGACTATGAAACAAAAGAGTATTCAAATCTAATAGTAAAACTCAATGATTTGAACGACAAGATAAACCTGTTTGGGAACGAACCTCCTGAACTTATGGCTGAGAGAACTCTGATCGGTCTCGGTTTCAAGTCGTCAGAAATGAGGCGTCCTACAGCGACATTCAGTCAGGGCTGGAATATGCGAATAGAACTTGCTAAGATCCTTCTTCGTAAACCTGATGTCCTGTTGCTTGATGAACCGACAAATCACCTTGATATTGAGTCTATTCAATGGCTTGAGGATTATCTTCAGAGTTTCACCGGTTCGATTGTGCTCATCTCCCATGACAGGAAATTCCTTGATAATTGCACTACCCGTACTGTTGAGATTATGCTTGGCCATATATATGACTATAAAGTGCCGTACAGCCAATATGTCGGTCTGCGAAAGGAAAGGATAGCCCAACAACGCGCTGCATACGATAATCAGCAGCGTATGATTGAGAAGACACAGGATTTTATTGAAAGATTCAGATATAAACCGACAAAGAGCAATCAGGTTCAGTCCAGAGTTAAACAACTTGAAAGACTTGACAGAATTGAAATCGATGAAGAAGATAATTCTACTCTCACTGTCAAATTTCCTGCCGCTCCCCGTTCCGGTGATGTCGCATTTAAAGTTACAGATGCAGTAATTGGATATCAAAATGATCGCCATTACGGTGATTTTGATGATCAGGAGGAATATTGGAAAGGAGATGACAGAATTACGCCTGACGGTAAAAGAAAAATTATCTTGAAGAATGCAAATCTGGAGATAAGAAGAGGTGATAAAGTGGCATTTGTTGGAAGGAATGGGGAGGGGAAAACTACTATGATGAGAGTGCTGATGGGAGAACTTGCCCCATTTTCAGGTGAAGCTACACTCGGATATAATGTTTCTGTCGGGTATTATGCTCAGAATCAGGAGAATGTCCTGGTAAAGACAGATACTGTCTATGATACTCTCGATAAAATTGCTATTGGCGATATTAGATTGAGACTCAGAGATATATTGGGTGCATTCCTTTTTAAGGGAGAAGATATAGATAAAAAAGTTGCTGTGCTGAGCGGAGGTGAGCGTTCAAGGCTTGCAATGGCGAGGCTGATGCTTAAATCATATAATCTTCTCGCACTGGATGAGCCTACTAATCACATGGATATCAGATCAAAAGATGTGCTTAAACAGGCGTTGATCTCATATAACGGCACATTGATAGTCGTTTCACATGACAGGGATTTTTTAGACGGACTTGTAGATAAAATTTATGAGTTCGGTGAAGGAAAAGTTCGTGAACATCTTGGGGGAGTGAATGATTTCCTTCAAAGAAAGAAAGTTGAAAGTTTTCGTGAGATTGAGTCCGGAAAGGCAGTAAAGAGAGAGAAGACAAATCCGGCAGTTAAAGAGCCGGCTATTCAGAATGAGAGATCGAAAGTGGAGAAAAATGTCCTGAATTATCAGGAACAGAAGCAGCAGAGTAAGGAAATTAAACGAATAAATAATAAAATTAATATACTTGAAAAACAGATTTCAGAGCTTGAAGCACAAATGTCTGATATTGAAAAGACACTGTCGGCTCCAGACCCCGGAACAGATATAATGGGACTTACTCGTAAATATCTTGAATTCAAGAGGGATCTTGACAAGAAAATGGACGAGTGGGCTTTATTGCAGAACTGATTATTAAAATTGACAATTATGGAGAAATATTTATACGGAATTCACCCTGTTATGGAGGCTCTCCAGGCAGGTAAAAAATTTGAAAAAGTATTGTTGAAGCAGGGACTGGAAGGGATTCAGTTCAGGGAAATGCTTGAACTGATCAAGGAAAAGGAGATACCATTTCAATTTGTTCCGGCTGAAAGAATGAATTATCTGGTAAAAGGTGCTCACCAGGGTGTGATAGCCTATATTTCACAGATTGATTATGTCCCATTTGAGGAGATGGCGGAAATGGCTATGTCCCGTAAGGGGGCGCCTCTTTTCATAATGCTTGATGGCGTCAGCGATGTGCGCAATTTCGGCGCAATTGCCCGCAGTGCCGAGTGTGCAGGAGCAGATGGACTTATTCTTCCTGCAAAAGGAGGAGCTGCCATTAATGCGGATGCAATCAAAACCTCTGCAGGAGCACTCCTCAGGATTCCAACATCCAAGGTTACAAATCTCAAGATACCTTTGTATTACTTTCTGGAGGCCGGTTTCCAGATTGTTGCAGCAACTGAGAAGGCGGAAACCGTCATGTATGAAATCAATTTAAAGAAGCCGACGGTCATAGTTCTCGGATCTGAAAATAAGGGTATTTCACCGGCAGTAATGGCCCTATGTACAGAAGAAGCCAAGATACCCATGTCCGGTACCATTGGCTCCCTAAATGTCTCTGTTGCGGCCTCTTTGATGATGTTTGAAGCAGTCAGACAAAGAAGAGAATAACAATTTCTATTTTGGGGATTCTCTCTTAAGTCTGCAAGCTCTGCTTACCTCTTCATAGACTATTATGCTGTTTGGTGCGTAATAAGTACATACGCTCGCACCAGTAAGTTCTGCATTGATCTGTTTGTCAACACTTAGTTTGACTACACTTGCGCCGGTGGCTTCAACGTTTGCAATCTTGCAGCCCATCTCGACCGAGTTAAAAGCTGATGCGCCTGAACATTCAACCTTCAGATGGTTTGTAGTTCCGCTCATGACTGTTTTTGAGGCACCACTTACCTCAATATTACTTACTTCATATTCACCCCGAAATCTTGAATAACTTGAGCCGCTGTTGCTTGCCTCCAGGTCACGGGAATCGATGTTGAATATGGCATTTGCAGCACCTGAAACTTCTATTTCCGTCTCACCGAATGAGCCGTTTATCTCAAAATCTGAAGCTCCGCTGACATATAATTCTGCTGATACGGCACTTACATTCAATGATTCAACTTTTGAGGCACCGGAAATATTTGCAAGAAATTTGCCCATTCCAAGCGAGAAATCATCGCTGCATCTGAACTTGGACGCTCCGGAGAGGTTCAGTGTTTTTAATTCAGGCATTTTAATATTGACAATCATCGAACAATTGGATACATTTCTCATCTTCTTTGGCATATTCCTAATATTCTTAAATGAGATATAGAGAATGTCATTTTTAATAACAACACTCAGGTATTGTGCATATTCTTTGTCCAATGTGATGCTTAAGGCGCAACTGTCAGCTTTTTCGACAGTTATGTCAAATACCTTTCCGGCTGAAATACCTGAAAAATGGTTGACATTGTAGTTTTTTTTGATACATTCAGCATTTGCTGATGAAGCAAATACAAGTAATGCGCAAAGAGCAAATAAGATTTTTTTCATATTATTATTTATTTAAATATTGATTTTTTATTGTCTAAGTAACTGTGGTATATCTGTTTGACACCGTCAATCTTCCTGCTGTAATAATGGCGCAGGATTGCAGCTCTCTCTCCGTCACTGATCTCTTCCGGCAACATCTCTTCAATTGAAACCGGTTCATCAATGATACTGTTTACAGTAGAAAAAATCTGTGACGACTGCTCATCAGTCATCATTGCGGTTTTGTCTGCAATTTTATCTATGTATTCAGAGACAGTCTGAGAATATTTGTCATATATTTCTTCGGGATTATTTGAGTTTTTAACAGAAGCAAAATAGTCCGTCCCGATCCCGGTGCTGTTTGCAGTACTGTACTTGATAAAAATATTCATTCCCCAATAGAGTAACAATGTGGCTGCCAGAGGAAATGTAATAACTTTCCAAAATGCGGTCTTTCTGCGTGGAGTACGCTGGAAATGGATTGTGCGAAGAGGTTTTTGTTCATCGACTTCCGGTTCCTGCTCATCCTGTGTGCCAATCTTTGCAAGGAAGCGATCCATGTGCCCCTTTTCAGGTTCGCAGTCGTTAAACATGATCCTGTTTTCGTCTGCCCATTCTTCTATATCTTTAATTTTCTTTGTCATATATACTTTGTTTCAAAATATTCATTAATTTATTTTTACCTCTTAAATAGTGAGATCTGATAGTACTTTCCTTTGTGTTTGTGATGGATGCAATCTCTTCATAATCATAACCTTCAATTAATCTCAACATCAAAATCAGCCTGTATGGGTCAAATAGAGAGGAGATTGCTTTCCTGACAATATCAACATTTAATGATGAACAGTCGACTTCAGGCTCATATACTTCAGATTCCTCATTTTTATACTCTTCAATGAACTCTGCCTCCCTTTTTTTTCTTCTTATTCTGTCAATGGATGCATTTATACAGGTCCTTGCAAGCCATGCGGATTGTTGTTCGGACACTAAAGGAGGATCGGTCATATCAAGATATTTAAGTATGGTATCCTGCATTATCTCTTCTGCATCTCCGGTATCTCCTGTGATACGCAAACTGATGTTATAGAGTCTTTTATAATGTTTGTTATAAAAATATGTAATTTCTTTCGTATCCATTTTTCTCTTTCTGATAATAATACGATTCAAAATCGCCGATGTTGCAAAACTAACACAGTTTTTTTTATTAACTTTACAAAAAAAGAATAATATATGTTCGTTCTTGATTCACATTGTGATGCACCCTT
This sequence comes from uncultured Muribaculaceae bacterium, assembly GCA_964587275.1. Lineage (GTDB taxonomy): Bacteria > Bacteroidota > Bacteroidia > Bacteroidales > UBA932 > CAZPLM01. The sequence goes on from CAZPLM010000099.1 coordinate 5,253, forward strand.
AATGCTGGCAAAGGGTGCTGATTTTAGTAAAAAAGTCCAGCAGGGTTATACCCCGGGTAAATTTCCTATTACACATATTGATTTTGACAGAATGAAAAAAGGAGGCGTTGACGGCTCTTTCTTTGCTATTTACACTTCAAATTCACTTTCTCCCGATGAGGCGACAAGACGCGCATTCGAGTTGGTGGCAAAGACTTATGATTCAGTTGAAAGCGCTCCTGATATGGCGGCTCTTGCCACGACTCCGGCTCAGGCAAGGAGAAACAAAAAAGAGGGGCTTATATCTATTTTCATGGGTATGGAAAATGGTGCTCCTATCCAGAAAGACCTCTCCCTTTTGAGAATGTTTTACAGGCTGGGAGTCAGATATATGACACTTACTCACGCTAACCACAATGAAATTTGCGATTCATGTTCTCCAAAAGAGAAAAGGTGGGGAGGTGTAAGTCCGTTCGGTATTGAGGTTATCAATGAGATGAACCATCTTGGAATGCTGATAGATGTGTCTCATATCTCTGATGATTCGTTCTATGATGTTCTGAAATATTCCAGGGCTCCGGTTGCCGCTACACACTCCTGTTGCAGAGCATTGAGCAACCATCCACGTAACATGACCGATGATATGATAAAGGCGCTTGCTGAAAAGGGCGGAGTAATCCAGATTAATTTCTATCCTGCATTTCTCGATCAGGATTATGCGTCGAAGTTCTTTCCGCTTGCCGATGCATTTGACGAAGTTGATAAATTGTGGAACAAAGACAAGAATAATCCAGAGCTTCAGCAGAGACTTAAAGAGGCTACCGAAAGATTAAATGACCTGAAGAGACCGTCATATACTAAAGTGGTAGATCATATTGATCATGTAGTAAATCTTGTAGGAATAAAGCATGTGGGGCTCGGAAGTGATTTTGATGGCATTGAAGTCGGTCCGGAGGGTTTGGATGATGTTACAAGAATGCCAAAAATTATCGTGGAGCTTCGTAAGCGTGGCTATACTGAAAACGAAATTAAATATATCGCCGGAGGTAATTTTCTCAGATTATTAGACCAGGTTCAGAGATAATTTATACATTTACAACTTTATTAAACAATAATTAAAGTATGAAATTTTTTATTGACACAGCAAATCTTGATCAGATCAAGGAGGCGCAGGAGTTGGGTGTCCTTGATGGTGTTACTACTAATCCTTCTTTAATGGCGAAGGAGGGGATAAAAGGTCATGACAATATTCTTGCCCACTACAAGAAAATATGTGATATTGTCGGAGGAGACGTCAGTGCAGAGGTTTTAGCTACAGACTTCGATGGTATGATACGAGAAGGTAAGGAACTTGCAGCCATTGATCCAAAGATTACCGTAAAACTCCCCTGTGTCAAAGATGGTATAAAGGCAGTTAAATATTTTTCCGATTGCGGGATAAAGACTAACTGCACTCTGGTTTTTTCTTTGGGTCAGGCACTTTTGGCAGCAAAAGCCGGCGCTAAATATGTCTCTCCGTTTGTAGGAAGGCTTGATGATATCTCTACCGACGGTATTGAGCTGGTAAGAGAGATTGTTGATGTTTACCGTTATTACGGCTTTAAGACTCAGGTGCTTGCAGCGTCTATTCGCCATACATTGCATATTGTTCAAGCACTTCAGGCAGGTGCGGATGTTGCCACCTGCCCGCTAAAGGCAATCTTGGGGTTATTGAACCACCCTCTTACTGATCGCGGACTTGATAAATTTATAGAAGATTCAAAAAAGATGATATAGCCGGTTTAATTGTTGTCGATTGTGTTTGAAAAGTTATCAGATAATCTGCTGAAGATTAAAATTGTTAAATCATTATTTGATGAAAATCATTTAAAGAGCTGGGTTGTGCTAATTGCCGATCTTATTGTTTCGGCAATTGCAATGTTCCTGAGTGTCGTTTTCTTCGAATTGGTTTTTGACAAGGCTTATCCTGATTCCTTTATCATTTACGCTACTACAATATTTATCGGTTCTTCTCTGATAGTCTTTCTGTTAGCTAAAACTTACAAAAGGATCATAAGACATTCAGGCCTTATTGATGTTGTAATTCTTACTGCAGCTGTAACTCTATCCGAGATTATTTTCCTCGCTGTTTTTTATCTGTTCCTCCCATCATTCTGCGATACCTACAAAATGCCGTTTCTTGCAGTATTAAGCGGATTCATGCAGTTGTTCGGTCTGCTTTGCATGAGAGGTCTGATGATTGGAGTTTATTCCGCTCTTAAGAAAATAACATACGGAGGAGCTGTTTCAGCCAGAAATACTTTGATTTTCGGTACAAATGAAGAATCTGTAATCGTTTCACATTCGCTGAATAACAGTAAGAAATATAATGTCTGCGGCTTCCTGTCAATGAAGATCAATGATAAGGATTTTATTATCAATGACTTTCATGTTTATTTCGTAAATGATGCCTTACAGTTAGGAAAGATTCTCAGGAAGAATAATATTTCATTCCTTCTATTTCCATCGTTAGTGGAATTCAATGAAAACAAAGCTTTTTTTGTTAATTCATGCGTGGAGTCCGGTGTGAAAATCATCATCTCTCAGTATGTCATATCTTCAGATGTGATTAATAATGAGAATCAATTGCGTATCAGGGAGATGAACATAGAAGATCTTTTAGGTAGAGATGTTATCAATCTTTCTAACAAAAACGCGATTGTAAATGAATATTCCGGTAAAACCGTACTTATCACCGGTGCGGCAGGCTCAATAGGGAGCGAATTGTGCCGGATACTTGCATCAATTGGAAATGTCAGTCAAATTATCCTGTATGATTCTGCTGAAACACCTGTGCACAATTTAAGGCTTGAGCTTGCATCCAAGTTTAAGGACATTTCAATTATTCCATTGGTCGGTGATGTCCGTTCACAATGGAAACT
>CAZPLM010000100.1:0-8132 GCA_964587275.1 uncultured Muribaculaceae bacterium
ATTCGAACCCTTGACCCACAGCTTAGAAGGCTGTTGCTCTATCCAACTGAGCTACCGAACCAATCCTTTCTCAAATAGATTTCTCATTTTGAGGTTGCAAATGTAGAAATAATTTTTCTCTTTGCCAACAATAATTTCCACAGCCTGTAATAGGAACACAGTTTATAAAGACTATAAAATAACATCGTATAATTACGGAAAAATATTTATATTTGCAAATTGAAAAAATCTTAAAAGAGGGATTGAGGGGATTATAAGTATATTAATAATTATCAGAGGATTATTATCATGAAAAAAACATTGATTATTCTTGCTGCTATCACTTTAATTGCAAGTTGTACAAAAATTTCAGATCCTAACGAAATAACTGTTGATCCTGCAACAACAAGTCGTTTGACTACTGTCGAAAAATTTCAGGTACCGGTTAAAACCGGGTACACTACAATTGTCAAACTTGGCAGTGATACACTTTGTTCGACAACAGAAGCAACTTCTATCTGGGTCCCTAAACAATATGCCGCCACAAAAGCCGACGAAGGAGTTACTGTAAGCTATTTCGAAGGGACAGATCCTAATGCAGGCTCTTCACAAATGTGGCAGACAGTAGGATTTGAAGATAGTGAAATGAACGATTACGACTACAACGACATTGTTATCCATGTAAAATACCAGTTAAAAGATGGTAACTTTGGAATCGGAGTTCACCCGATAGCATTAGGAAGCACAAAACAAATCGGACTTGGCTGCAAAATATTCATAAATGACAAACTGGTTAAAAATGAATATATCTGCGATAACTGCCGTAAAACATTATTCGATGGTCAATCAGGCTTCATCAACACTCAAAGATCAGGTGCAAATTTCCATACAAATTTCTTTAAGGCTGCTGTCTTTATCGATAAATGCGGTACGACAAAACTGTCTGATATCTCGGTTGTATGGTATATTGTTGTTGATTCCGGCACAATATTTTATGCAGTAAACAATCATTACGGATACCTGAATAAAGATAATGTTCCATACGGCATCCTGATCACAGATACCGGCAAATTATATGATGACCATTTTGTTGAAGACTGCGGTTACAACTGGTTTTGCTTCCCTTATGAGAATGTCAGTATGTTTGACACATACAACCATACTCCATCTTTCGAAGATTGGATAAAAGGCAATTCAGATTATTGTGACTTCGACTGGCAGCCGAATAATGCAATAGATCCGAACACTTACACATTTTACAGATCGGATGAAGGTGAGACGATAATCTATAAGTTCCCTTCAGGCAGGACTCCGTGGAACGGATTAAGATAAAATCTGCGGATAGGACAACATAAGAGGATGGCTGTATAAATTACAAGCCGTCCTTTTTTTAAATAAAGAATAATGAAACTCCCACTACGCTGACTATTGCGCCGATCACTTCTATAAAATTAACTTTTCGTTTGTAAATAAATCTGTCCGGCAGAAGAATTATCACTGGCGTAAGTGCCATTATTGTAGATGCCACAGCTGTATTTGTGTACTGGACAGCAAGCAGAGAAAGCGTAACTCCAATTACAGGACCGACAATGGAACCGCCGAAAGCAGAAAGAATCCCTTTCTTTTGGCGGAATGAATTAAAAAATTCCCTGAAAGAGCGTGATAAAGAAATAATTACAAGAAAACATATTATTCCTGTTAATATTCTGATCTGAGTGGAAGCGAGAGGAATATATAGTGTATTATCAAGCGCCGGTAAAGAGGAGTGATCCGTTGCTAAAAGTGAACTATTATAAAACTCCATACCTTTTTTGCTAAGAACAAGTCCGACACCCTGTCCAATAGATGCAAGCAATGCATAAAAAAGGCCACGCAAAGAAAGTTCAGTATGAATGGAATGAAGTACATCCGTTGTTGCGGCACCACTCTTCTCCCCTCTTTTCATAATCGACATTGCAATACCGGAAATAGTTACCAACATTCCAATTATCGCTTTGTAAGTCATTGTTTCACCAAGAATAAAAAAGCCTGAAACAGCCGCAAACAGAGGAGCAAGTGTCATGATCAGCTGAGTAAATCTGGCATGAATGAATTGGTATGATGAAAAAAGAAAATAATCTCCAAAAACAAATCCCACGAAACCTGAAAGTGCCATCCATTTCCATGTATTCAGATCGGCCCCCAATGGAAAAGGAGTGCCGCTTATAATCAACAATACGACTCCTATCATTACACCGGCAAAAAGCAATCGTATCAAATTAAGGTTCACCGCTTTAATAGATCTGCCGGCATACTCGAAACAAAGAGCGCTTGCAGTCCACATTATGGCAACTGATAAAGAAATCAACTCTCCGCTCATATTACTTACCATATAAATAATACAACAATAACAGGTGAGCAGCGCTCCAGCTAAAATTTGGAGCTTCAAGAGGAAGTCCGTCAAGAGGATTATAATTCTCATAAATCGGCGCATCTCCCGTTAAACCGTACAGTCTCCTGAATACTTTATCAGTCATGATGTCCGCTTCATCAGAAAAGCCATATTTGCGTAATCCGGTTATGCCGAAGTACACTTGATCAAGCCATGTCGATCCCCTCCAGTAACCATTAGGAGAAAACTCATGATTATCGACAGATACAGTTGGAAAAGGAATAAAAATATTGAATTTTGTTGTATCCATTAATACCCTTCGTACCGAAGCAACCTGTTCTGCAGTAGCTATTCCACTCCATAAAGGGACAAAAGCCTCACATCCCTGCTCCAATACAAACTCATTGCTGCCAATTCTGCGATCATAGAAATAGCCGCTCTCAGGATCAAAGAAATAGTCTGTCACTTTATTTTTATAAATATCATTATTGGAATATGTCGCATACGATGGCAAATCCAAACGATAATCGACGCCGGCGTCATCTGAAAGTGTCCTCAAAAGTTCGTCTTCCATAACCAGAAAAGAATTCAGATCGACTGATTCCTGATTCATGCTCCATGCTTCGATTTGATCGTATTCTTTCGAGATGTTATTATTTAACATCATCGTTTCGTCAAAACGAATCGCGTTGTCCATTCCGCTTTCCCAGGCAGCAGCCTCAAGTGAACCATCGCATGAACCATATTCGCAAATACCATTCTTGTCATTATCTCTGTACTTGTACCACCATTCGTGATATTTATACAATTTAGGAAGCATTTCACGGACAAATTCGATATCTCCAGTACTTTTATTAAGAGCAAATACAGCCCATGTTGCCAAAGGAGGCTTACTGTCCCTGGAATTATTCTCAGAAGAATCGGTAAAAATACAGTCAATTATCATCCCTTCCGGTGTCTGGTAATCAAACATGGCCCTTATCTGATCTTTTGCAAGCTCAGGAGCAAACAATGACAGAGCAACCGCCTGTTTCCATGAGTCCCATCCCCAAAATCCCATAAAATATCCGACGCCCTGACTTGGCACAACGCCGTCATGCTTAATATCACCCTTTTCTTTTTTCCAGTTGGAGATCAGAGTGACAATGCTTTTTACTGCAATACGGTTGTATTCTTTTGGGAGTGAATCCCTCAAAACGGAGTTCAAATATCCCTGCCATCTCTTTCGAGTGGCTTCTGCAAGTTTCTTAACATCTTTATAGCAAACTGGATCAGCATCATCAAAAGCAATAAGAATATTGTAAGTCGCAGCATCGGGAGGAAGAACCTCATAGCTCTTTTCTGAAATTGATATTATGCTGTTTTCAGGAAAGGTCAGAGATATTCGTGAAGAACAATTACCTGATGTTAATGACATTATTATAATCTTATTATCGACTATTTCGCTGTCAATCGAATCGACAGGAGACTGACCTGAAAATTTCAATGGTTTACGGGAATCTGTCTTAACTTTTATAAGAACATTATCAGAATCAAGAAAACAAAGTTCCTGCATTATCGTTCCAAGTCCGGATGTGGCGGAGAGATGAAGTTCCCCCGGGTAATGGCATGAAGAACATTCTGAGTAGGCGACATTATTACCTTCATCCGAAAATGAGACTTCAACAATAGATTTAAAAAGCCATTTTCTGCTTAACATATCCAATGCAAACGGTCCGCAGAAACCATTTACCCAATTATCCTTATCCGGCACTGTAAATCCATACCATGAGCCGCAGTCTGAAAACCAGCCGTTGCATCTTTCTCCATCCTCAGGAGTATATGAGATATTGATAATGTTATCATAATCATAGACAGAATTATCAGGTCTACTGCAACTTACAACACAAAAAAGAATCTGTGAAAACAAAAATAATTTTAAAATGTATTCGGTGGAAAAACCGCACTTCCGGCTCTCTTTATATATTCTTTTCATTCTAAGGGTTTTATTATAAATGAATACTCCATTTTTTCCGGTGTTATTGTATATTCAGGATGAATTTTTGCTCCCCATGTATTGTCACCGCCTACACCCTGCTGTTTTAAATCAATATTAATCCATACCATATCGTGTTTCTCGACACTGCCGCCGTGAGTATGTTTCACCTCAAAAGGGACATACTCAATTTCTTCCATTGGAAAGTTCCATGCACTCATACTAAGCGGCTCCGATAAAGAAGAAATAAAAATACCGCTGTGTCCCGGTTTTGCGCTGAAACTCATCCAGCGAACATCACTTTTATTACCCGTTTCCTGCACTCTGACATAAGGGTGGAACTGGTCCCACACCGTTCCTTCATAAATACCGATATGAGCTCCATATTTTCTGTCTGAATAATTCTCATGAGGACCACGACCATACCATTTCATATTGTCATATTTGCCTTTAACCACCATTCTCACTCCAACTCTTGGAATTTCAGGGAGGTTATCGCTCTGCGGCACAAAAGAAAATGTAACACTCAGTGCATCACTCTCAACGAAAGAATATATCAATGAACACTTGAACTTATGCTGTTCATTATCTGAAAAAGAGTAATTTACACACACAGATGAACTGTCATGATCAATGGAATCCAATCTTAGATTCTCTCCGGCATCTTTCCATACAGAACATCTCTCCGTCGCTCCGTTTGCAACATCATTTTCAGTCATTGCTCTCCAGAAATTCGGATGCAGGCCCATTTTATCCTTTATGATTTCCTCTCCTTTGAAAATCATACTTATCGGATCCCCTGAAATTTTGGAAAATGAAATTGTTGTTCCTGAATGGGATACAGTTAGAATATCATCTGTTTCAACGAATTCAGGCAGCTTGTCAGATGTCTGCAATGGAAAGTAATGATATTTATCAGGTCCAAAAGTGATTTGTTCCTTTGCAGAAGTAAATCCGGCCTCAGCATATTTTGTTGCAGCTCTGGTAAATGCATAAAAATTCAGGAAAGACTCCTTCCCTTTGACAGAAGGCAGTCGCAGCTCTATTATCGCGCTTGAATGAGGAGCAATCTGAGGAACTGTAAAAAAACTCTCATCAATAACCTCTCCGTCTGACAATAACTCCCACTTAAAGAGATATTCGTCGGTTGTAAGGAAATCATGGCGATTTATCACTTTAACGGCAGATGAATATGGCACCGATTCAAATGTGATGTATTGAAGCACTTTCTGCACTTCGAAGATATGCGGATGGAGGGAGCGGTCTGATGCCACAAGTCCGTTACAACAGAAACTTGAATCATTTGGCACGCCGACATAGCCCATATCCCCACCATATCCCATAATATTATTCCCTTTCTTATCCTTAATCGCAAATGACTGATCAACCCAGTCCCAGATAAATCCTCCCTGCAACTGATCATATTTGTAAATTAAATCCCAATAATCCTTAAGATTACCGACACTGTTTCCCATTGCATGGGCATACTCGCAAAGAATGAGAGGCCTGTCTCTCCGTTCATTAACCCATTGACGTAACGCCCAGATACGGGCATACATGGGACAATATATATCTGAAACGCCTTTTGTTCCTGAACCTTCATACTGGACAGGACGGCCGGGATCACGATCCTTGATCCACTTATAATCCTTTTCAAAATGATCTCCATAACCTGACTCATTTCCCAGACTCCAGATAATCACTGATGTAAAGTTTTTATCTCTCTCCACCATTCCTACCATGCGTTCCATAAATGGAATATCCCATCCGGGGCTGTCCGCAAGTGTCGTGGTCACAGGATGATCTTCCATTCCGTGAGATTCAATATTTGCTTCATCTATCAGATACAGACCATATTCATCACACAGCTCATACCATCTTTCCATATCAGGATAGTGGCAGCATCTTACTGCATTAATATTAAACCTCTTCATGAGAATAATGTCTTCAACCATCTCATCTTCAGTAATAGAGCGGCCTTTATACATATTATGTTCATGTCTGTTCACTCCTTTAATCAGAATTGGAACGCCATTGACAAGCAGTTGACCATACCTGATTTCCACTCTTCTAAATCCGACTTTATGTTCTATTGTTTCAAGTATCTTTCCGTTATGACCTAATGTATTCAACACAACCTTATACAAATACGGGGTTTCTGAGCTCCATTTACTAACATTTGGAATAATGGTCGAACAGGACAGAACAGTGTCATTTTGGCCTTCAGATTTCATTATTTTAGAAAAAATGGGGTTAACTTCTTCAGGTTTAAATAATTCTACCTGTACAACACTTCCTTTTATCTTATGTCGTAATGAATTATCTCCTGTATTTAGAGAGACGGAGACAGATAATAATCCCTCTTTATATGAATCATCAAGAGAAGCAGATATATCAAAATCTCTTACTCTCTCCTTAGGTCTGGAGAGCAGAGAAACACTTCGCTCAATTCCGCTGTATCTCCAAAAATCCTGACATTCAAGATATGAACCGTCACTGTATCTGTAGACCTCAACCGCCAGCCTGTTTTTGCCATTTATCAGCTTGTCTGAAATATTAAACTCGGCAGGAAGCCGGCTGTCCTCACTGTAACCGACAAAAACACCGTTTAACCAGCAGTAGAATGCAGATTCCACTCCTGCGAAACGAAGTATCACATCATATGATGCTCCAATTTTGTTGTATTCAACAGGCAATTCAGCTGTATCAAATTCGGTAATGTAGGAACCGACAGGATTATAGTTATTCGGCACAAATGGAGGATCAGGTGGAAACGGATAGGCAGTATCCGTATATATCGGATAATCAAAACCCTGAAGTTCCCAACTGCCGGGCACGACAATATCGGACCACCCTTGAGCATCATAATCTGAACGGAAGAATTCCACAGGACGGCAGGACGGATTTTGCGAATAACTGAATTTCCACACTCCGTCAAGAGATGTTTCCATGGCTTTACCATTCAATTTTGGTGTAAAGAAAGCATGTGCCGGCTCTTTATTGATACTGTTAATATATTGATTTTCCCAGTATGAGAATTCTTGAGCCCTTGACAAAAAGAGCGTTGAAAGCAAAAAAGGGAGAAATAATATGTATGTTTTCATTCTTTTATATTAAAGGTTTGGAAACACAAGTGAGAAAATAAGAATAATCAGACCAAGGATCAGCACTATTATTGTTTTTGGCGAGCAACCTTTCCATTCATTGAGAACAATTCCCCAAAAATTACTGAAAAAGACACACAGCGACATGAGAATACACCATGCATAAGGCAGTAATACAGATCCTTCAGCAAAAAAGCTTTTTCCCATTGAAAGACCGAGAAACTGTGAATACCATAGAAATCCTGCCAAGACACAAAATGGAAGATTCTTAAGAAAGAGATCCGATTTTCTATAATCTGAAAATGAGTGATTTATTTTATTCTGGAAAAGGCAATATCCAATATTGGTAAGTGACCCTCCTAATGTAACAGCCAAAGTCGCCGGCAATGAAGCCAATAATTTATTTCCATTTATTGCAACAAGAGGTTTGCCGGCTTCCAAACCGAAATTGAAGCATGAACTCACAATACCGGCAAGAATAGCCACAAACAGACCTTTGGTCAGCGCAAAATCTTTTATTGCCTTACGTTTTTGTTCTTCTGTCATACTCCCTGCCCTCAATGATCCGGCATAGCACACCAGAACAACTCCTGCAATTGTAAGACTGACACCGATCAACAATATCAAACCTTTTCCTCTGAAAAGATTTTCTCCTGCAAGTACAACAGGCAATAAAGTCCCTACTGCCGCACAAATACCCTGT
>CAZPLM010000101.1:0-8070 GCA_964587275.1 uncultured Muribaculaceae bacterium
TGTTTGTGATGCTTTATATTGGTGAGATAGGGCTTATCATTGGTCGCAATTTCAGGGAAGGTCTTGCGATTACACCAATAATGTTGATGGCCTATGTGCTGTTGGGGATGCTTTTCAATGTGAGTATGTGGTATAAACTTTCCGGCAAGACTCAATATGCGGTTTACATTACTCTCGCCGGACTGGCGGTGACGGTCGCCGTAAACCTGGTTTTTATGCCTGTATATTCATATTATGCTGCGGCATGGGGACATTTGGCAAGTTATACAGTAATGATGATCATAAGTCTTGTTCTTGGCAACAAATATTATCCGATCCCTTATAACTGGAGAGAAATATCCGGATGTATGCTTTTGGCTATTATTATATATGGCGTAAGTATGCTGTTGCCGGAGATGAAAACTTTGCCGGGGCTTGGGGTTCACACTGTCATGCTCGGAATATATGTTATTCCGGTATGCTGGTACATATTGAAAAAGAGAAAAAAAATTAAAAAATATGAAAGTCAAAATTGTTAACAAGTCCGGTTTCCCTTCTCCCGAATATGCTACCGCTTATTCTGCAGGAATGGATTTAAAGGCTGATATCAGTGAGCCTGTCGTTCTCGGCCCGCTGGGCAGGGCAATGATTCCGACAGGTATTTTCATAGAACTGCCTGAGGGTTATGAGGCGCAGATAAGGCCCAGGAGCGGGCTCGCTGCAAAACATGGAATTTCTGTAACCAACAGCCCGGGGACTATTGATGCTGATTATAGGGGAGAAGTCAGGGTTTTGCTTGTTAATCTCTCGTCAGAGCCATTTACAATCAACAGAGGAGAGAGAATAGCCCAAATGGTAATTGCAAAATTTGAAAAAATAATATGGGAAGAGGTCGATTCTCTTGAAGAGAGTGATAGAGGATCAGGCGGCTTCGGTTCAACAGGTAAAAATTAGTTATTATGGAAATAAAAGAATTATATCATCTTTATAAAAAATGCAACGGCTCTTGTACTGATACAAGGGACATTAAAGCCGGCTCAATGTTTTTTGCCCTGAAAGGGGCGAAATTTGACGGTAATGATTTTGCCCTTAAAGCTTTGGAAGTCGGAGCAAAATATGCAGTTGTAGATAATCCCAATCTCTGTCCGAATGTTAAAGCGAATCCGATCGCTCTGAGCGGTAAATTCATTCTTGTCGGTGATGTGCTAAAGACATTTCAGGACCTGGCTCGCTATCATCGTCAGCAGTTTAACATTCCTGTAATTGCCATTACCGGAACAAATGGCAAAACAACAACGAAGGAGCTTATCAATGCAGTCCTTTCCACCAAATATGACATTATCTCTACTCAGGGCAACCTTAACAATCACATTGGTGTTCCAAAGACTCTGTTGAGGATTGAAAAGGATACCGAGATTGCGATTATAGAGATGGGGGCAAGCTCTTCAGGAGAAATTTCCACTCTTACTGATATTGCATTGCCTACTTACGGCCTTATTACAAATGTAGGGAAGGCTCATCTTCAGGGTTTTGGCTCATTTGAGGGAGTAAAGAAAACTAAAGGTGAGTTATATGATTATATGCAGCATACTGATGATATTGTTTTCTATAATGCTGACAGTGAATACCTTGAGGAAATGGTTGATCAAAGGCCAAGTCTGAAGAAGATCCCGTATGGTGTTAAATACCAGAATGTAAGGATTTTGGCTATGGATAACGAACATCCGTTTTTAAGAATGGTGGTTCCTGGCATCGACGGAGTTTTGCGTCAGATAGATACTAATCTTATAGGAATTTATAATGCAGACAATGTGCTTGCTGCTCTTGCAATAGGAAGATATTTTGCTGTTGATCCGGATTCGGCAGTCAAAGCTGTCGCATCATACAAGCCATCAAACAATCGTTCCGAACTTTTACGTACAAAGACAAATTTACTTGTTGTTGATGCATATAATGCCAATCCTACAAGTATGAGAGCCGCTCTGGATAATTTTGCTGGGACGGAGTTCCCTTATAAGAGTCTGATTTTAGGGGATATGCTTGAACTTGGGACTTATTCTTCGGATGCCCATAAGGCTATTCTGAGGATGGCCATGAAGATTGTAGCTACTCAGTTCAATGATAAGGTGCCAGAGTCAATCTTTCTGGTCGGAAAATCAGAGTTCAAGGCTGCGTTCCAGTCAATGGGAGGACTTGGTGTCATTCATTTCGAGACAGTCGGAGATCTTGCCGCATATCTTGACAAACATAAACTCTCGGGACGTTCGATTTTGATAAAAGGGTCCAATGGCACTCGATTGGGAGAGATAGTTTCGCATTTGTAGTGTTTGTAAGACAAAACACAGAAAAGCCGATTGAAAATTGCTTCTCAGTCGGCTTTTTCATATATAGGATCTAAACTTACTCTTCTGCTACAACTTCAAGTTTTACAGTGGCCTTGATGTCGCGGTAGCATTTAACTACAGCCTCATAAGTGCCGACTTCCTTGATATTGTCTTCACCTGTTACAGCGATATTCTTGCGGTCAACTTCATATCCCATTGCTGCAAGTGCATCTGCAACCTGAATATTGTTGATTGAACCGAAAATCTTGCCCGTGCTGCTAACCTTTGTTTCAAGCTTGACTGTAAGACCTTCGAGCTTGGCTGCCAAAGCTGTTGCATCATCACGGATTTTTGCCTCTTTGTGAGCACGTTGTTTAAGGTTCTCAGCGTGAACTTTCTTTGCAGTAGTTGTAGCCATGATGGCCATACCCTGTGGAATAAGATAATTGGCTGCATAGCCGTCTTTTACCTTTACTATGTCGTCCTTGTGTCCAAGGTTCTTAACATCCTGTTTTAAAATGATCTCCATAATACCCTCCTATTTTAATAAGTCTGTTACGTATGGAAGCAAAGCGAGATGTCTTGCCCTTTTGATTGCCTGAGCAACTTTTCTCTGGAACTTCAGTGAAGTACCGGTGATGCGGCGTGGAAGTATCTTACCCTGTTCGTTGAGAAATTTCTTCAGGAACTCAGCGTCCTTATAGTCAACATATTTGATGCCTGCTTTTTTGAAACGGCAATATTTTTTCTTCTTAACCTCTACTGTAGGAGGGTTGAGAAATCTGATGCCATTGTTCTGTGCCATTATTATTCCTCCTTTTTAGTTTGAGATTCAGCTTTCTTAGAACGACGATGTTCTGCATAAGCTACTGCGTGTTTGTCCATAGCTACAGTCTGGAAACGGATGATTCTCTCATCGCGTTTGTACTGTGTTTCAAGTTTTGCTACAAATTCAGGATTTGCCTTGAATTCGATTAGATGATAAAAACCGGTGGTCTTCTTCTGAATGGCATAAGCCAGTTTGCGAAGTCCCCAGTCTTCTTCGTACACAACTTCGCCGCCATTTTCCTTAATGAGGCCGGTGTACTTGGCAACCGCTTCCTTCATCTGGGAGTCAGATAAAACGGGAGTTGCAATGAAAACGGTTTCGTACTGATTCATTATTGTTTTAATTTGTTAAATAATCTTACGGCATATTTTTATCCGTAAGGGGTGCAAAGATAAGTCTTTTAGACGAAAACACAAATTTTTTAAAAGTTTTTTAAATTGGGGTTTTGCTCCATTCGGGTGTATTATTGATAGTATTCACATATAAATATTTAGTATGAAGAAATTTTTTATCATAGGGGGAATGGCGTTGTTGCTACTTGCTCCTATCACTGGTTTTGCTCAGGATGGCAAAACCAAGGCTCTTGAAATGCACGAGCTGCAATTTGCCGACATTCCGGGAGCTGTTACATTTACACAGCCGGAGTTCATTAAATTGAACAACGGAGAATTGATTTCCATAGCAAAGTATGGGAATGCATATCCGACAGTTTTCGATTATGACAATGACGGACTGAATGATCTGCTCGTAGGTGAATTTGGTGGAGGTGATAATGCAAATCTTCTGGTTTACAAAAATGTAGGCACTGCTTCTGCACCCGAGTATGCTGAAGCGTTTTATGCTACAGACACAAAAGGGGACAAGCTCTATATTCTTGGCAGCTGATGCCTCGGATTTTATCCACAGGTTGTGGATTTCAACAAGGACGGTTATATGGATATTGTAGCCGGATCTTATACTGGAGCCGTTACACTTTTTAAAGGCAGTAAGGAGGGCTTTTTGCCGGGAGAACTGATAGTAGAACAGGTGAAAAGATGGGGATTGGATGAGATCTTCACTGATGCAGTACCTGTCGATTTCAATGGTGACGGTCTTTATGACCTCCTTTGCGGAGGGCTGAAAGGTGTCAGGATGATGTTAAATACAGGAACAGTCGACAAGCCACAGTTCACTAAGAAATTGCCTGTGATGATGACAAACGGACTCCAGGTTTCTTCAACTAAATACACAAAAGAGTCTCTCGAAAGTTATAATTCATCAATTATCAAAACAGGAGAGGGTTATACATCCGATTTTCACGCAATGATTTCATATTTGGACTATGACGGTGACGGCATTAAGGATATGCTTGTAGCACCGACATTTTATGGCGAAAACAACGATCTTATCCTTTTCTATAAGGGAGTAAAGACGGCGACTCTTCCCAAGTTCGAAGAGCCTGTTACATTGTTTGCAGCCAAAGATGGCGGTCGCAGTTTTCCGGGATCCAATCCTATTCCATTTTTCTGTGATTACAACAATGACGGTAAACTTGACATGGTTCTCGGCATTAGTCTGAACTATGATAAGGTAAACAACTGCTTCAATGATATTAAAGAGTATGAAGATTATGCCTCGGTCGGTTTTGATAAAAAGGCGCACGATAAAGCCTATTCTGATGAGTACCGGGCACTTGCCCAATCAGAAAAGTTTAAAGATATGGACAGGAATGATGAGGCATTGAATAATGAGTATTATGCGGCTATTGATGAAATAAGCAAAAAATACGTTGCTATGGAACCTCGCGTTAAAGCTCAGAAGAAAGTTCCTGAGTATGAGGGCAGAGGTTATATCTTAGTCTTCTACGGCAAATGATTTAATAAGTTTTATTAATTGGAGGATGGCTAAAAAGTCAAGTTGACTGATTAGTCATCTTTTTTATGCCTGTAGATATCAATGTTCATTACCGTCAGCAGTTGCGTCTGAGAGGACTCCGTTACGCTTTGCTCCACTCCGGCCCCTCCCATTGTCATCTGCGTCATTACATCGCAATGACTTGTTGACAACGGGCCCCACCCCCTGCACGAGTCCGGGGGTGGACACGCCTCTCAGACGCAACTGCTGACGGTAATTGGATTCTACCTTTTTTATTAATGTGGTTTATTTCGGGTGAGGTGTAATTAAATATGACAAACCATCAACTTTGCAGAAATTAACATTAATTATTATGAGTAAAAAGAATATTTTATTGGCAGTAATGGTTTTAGCTTTGACTGCCTGCGGACGTACCTATACGATTAACGGCATTATTGACGGCGCTCCGGATGGCGCGAAAGTGATTCTTGCAGATATGGCGACAAATGCTGTTACAACCATTGATTCGACCTTTATCAAGGACGGTAAATTTTTGCTGGAAGGAGAGATCCCTTATACAAAATATGTCAGACTGTTGATAAATCCCACTCCGGATCAGGGAGATCCAAGATTTGATGAAGATATGAAATCGTATGATTTTTTCATAGACAAAAACTCAAAAGTGGTGATTGAATGTCCGCTTGATATGTTCCCAAGCGTTTTTTATGAAGAACAAAGTAAAAGACCCAATGTGAAGTTTTCCGGTACGGAATCTGATAATATGTTTAATGCCTATATTAATTCATTCAGCGATTTGACAAAACGTTCTTCAGAACTTTGGGAAGAATATTTGGAAGTATATCATCGACCTTCAGCTTCAGGAATTTTCAATACAGAAGAAGGAATAGCAATTGTCAGACAAAGAGATGAGATTACAAAACAAATCAAGCAGAAGGATATGGATTTTATTGCGGCAAATCCGACGTCCATGGTTTCATTCTATTTTGCCAATTATTTGATTTGGAGGACAAATTATATTACTGTAGATGAGCTTGATTCCCTGATGGGAACATTCAGAACCAATTTTCCTGGCACTGTTGAGTTGGAAAATCTTGAAAATGGATATCAGGAAAACAGAAATTTTGCATTGGGAGCATCATTTACAGATATGACACTCCGGAACCTTGAAGGGAATGACATAAAATTATCAGAACTGATTGTTCCGGGGCAATGGAATATGATTGAATTCTGGGCATCGTGGTGCGGTCCTTGTCGAGGGGAAATACCTCACTTGAGACAGGTCTATTCAGAATATAAGGATACATTCAATATTATCAGTATTTCAATTGATTCAAATCCTGATGACTGGAAGAAAGCCGTATCAGAAGAAAAAATGGTATGGCCGCAACTTTGCGGTGAGGAGCAGGCCAGAGCGTTTGGCATAAACGGAGTCCCTTTCTCAATTATCTTTGATGAAAACGGCAAAATAATCGGAAGCAACCTTCGCGGTGCCGAATTGGATTATCTGCTACTTGATATGAAAAAATAACAAGAGTATAAGATTTAATAATAGCACAGGAGGGTGACTAAAAAGTTTTAGCCATCCTCTTTTTGTTTTGCAAGTATTATTTTGAAGAATGATGATCGTAAATGTCATCAATTGGAAAAAATATTACATTTGTCAAGTGAGCGAATCCGATTACATAAAGATATTTGAACAGGCTTATTCGGATTATCTGAATAGACTAGAATTTTTTGCCTTTAGTTTTCTGCATGATAGAGAGGAGGCAAGTTCTATTGTTTCTGAGGTATTTGCAAAGATGTGGGAAAAGAGAGAGTCTGTTGATTTTTCCAAAAGCATCTACCCATTGCTTTCTACAATGACACGGAATAGTTGTCTGAATAATTTGCGAAATAAGAAATACCAGTACGAATATGCAGATTACAGAATGAAGAGTTTTGATGAAGATGTTCTTGCAGATTCAAGGTCTGATTCTCTTTTAGGAAAAGAGGTTCAACAAATAATTAACAGGACGATAGTTGAAATGCCTCCAAATATTCAAGATGTATATATTCTAAGTCGGCTCAAGAATATGAAAAATCGTGAGATTGCAGAGTATTTGAATGTGAGTATCAGCACTGTTGAGGTTAGAATTGCAAGTGCTTTTAAAATTTTGAGGCTGCGATTGAAAGATTATTTGATTTTTTTTATTGTGTTTTTTTTGATTTGAAGTGTGTATTATTTAGAATATGAATAAAAAATTATTAATAAAATTTGTTTCAGGTAACGCATCTGATGATGAATGCCATAAAGTAATGGATTGGGCTGACAGGGATGCCAGAAATAGGAAGTATCTGATTTCTCTGAAGTTGGAATATCTTGCTCAAAGCGTGCCTGATGAAAAGGCTTCTGAAAAGCAAATGCAAAAATATCGCTCAACAATAAATCATGATATTGAGAAAAAAAGAGAGAGGAAAATTAAAAGAATGCAATTCGTTACCTGGGTTTCGGCAGGAGTTGCTGCGGCTGCCGTATTATTATTCATATTTAAACCTTCAGTGTATAGCGAAAAGTCAATATCTAAAATCAGAGAGCAACTCACAATGGAAGTAAAGAAAGATGTAATTCAAGTAGCATTGCAAGAGGTTCCCGAAGAGCTAAAACATACAATATATACCGTTAAAGGTGTCAAATCTACAGTTTTGCTACCGGATAGCACTGAGGTACTGCTGAATTCAGACACGAGAATTATTTTTCCGGATAAATTTCTCGGCTCGACAAGAGAGGTTTTCGTCAGTGGTGAGGCATTTTTTAAGGTAAAGAAAGATACTCTTCATCCGATGATTGTTAATACTAATAAGGATTTCACAATAAGGGTTACCGGTACTGAGTTTAATATTAAGTGCTATGAAGATGATGATATCGCAGAAGCAACTTTATATGAGGGATCCATAGATGTATATACAGGCAAAATGCAGACATTATTGAAACCTAATTACCAGGCATTAATAGATGTCAAGCAGGTAATCAAAGTTGAAAAGCCTGTCGAAATAGCTAATCCGAAGGCATGGACAGAAGGCTCCATAATTTTTGATGAAACCCCT
>CAZPLM010000102.1:0-3865 GCA_964587275.1 uncultured Muribaculaceae bacterium
ATATCCTTGAAAGCTACAAGACGGTAGGTTTCGGGATGTATTCCTTTTTTCATTGCTATTATATTGTTTAATTGTTATTTATAATATTCGGGCAGCAAAGGTAAACATATTTTTCTTTTATCCAAAGTTATTTAGCACCCTTTTTGTATCTTTGCCATACAAAATCTTTGATTATGACACTCATAAAATCTATTTCAGGAATAAGAGGAACAGTAGGAGGGAAACCCGGCGAAGGTCTTACACCTCTGGATATTGTAAAATTTACAGCTGCTTACGCACAGCAATTAAAATCCAAATTTAAAAATAAAAAAGAATATAAAGTGGTAGTTGGCAGGGATGCCCGTATATCAGGCCCTATGGTAGAGCATATTGTGTGCGGGACATTGACTGCCTGCGGTATTGAAGTGATAAACGGTGGCCTTGCCACTACGCCAACGACAGAAATGGGGGTTTTGTTTGAAGAGGCGGATGGTGGTATCATTATCACTGCGTCACATAATCCTAAAGAATGGAATGCATTGAAACTTCTCAATGAGAAAGGGGAATTTCTCACGAAAGACGAAGGCGATGCCTTACTTGAAATTGCAGAGAATGGTGAATTCGATTTTTCAACAGTCGGAAAGATTGGCAAGGTATGCAATACTGACTTTATGCAGAAACATATAGATGCTGTAATTAATTACCCTCTTGTTGACAGGAAGGCTATAAGATATGCCAAATTCAAGGTAGTCCTTGATCCAATCAATTCCGTTGGCGCTCTTGTAATGCCAGAGCTCCTTGACCAACTTGGCGTTGAATGCCTTGTTGTAAATGGCGAGCCGGACGGTAATTTTGCACATAACCCTGAGCCTCTGCCTGAAAATCTCACAGGCCTGAGCGCTGCTGTAAAAGAAGAAAAGGCAGACCTTGGTATTTCCGTTGATCCTGATGTTGATCGTCTTGCGTTTATCTGTGAAGATGGTAAACCTTTTGGAGAAGAATATACTCTTGTCTCAGTGGCAGATTATGTGCTTTCAAAAAAGAAAGGAGCAACAGTCTCTAATATTTCATCATCAAGGGCGTTAAGGGATGTTACTGAAGCTCACGGCTGCAATTACCACACTGCGTCAGTGGGAGAGGTGAATGTATCTACTAAGATGGCTGAAGTTCATGCAGTTATAGGAGGTGAGGGAAATGGAGGGGTAATTGTTCCGGATATCCATTATGGAAGAGATGCTCTAATTGGTGTTGCTTTGTTCCTAAGTAACCTTGCACATAAAGGATTAAAGGCCTCTGAGTTGAGAAAGACATACCCGGATTATTTTGTTTCGAAGAACAGAATTGATATTCCTAATCCTGAGGTTGTTGATAAAATTTTTGATAAAATAAAGAAACTCTATGCAAACGAGCGACTTACAACGATTGATGGCGTTCGTGTGGATTTTGAAAAAGAAAAGAAGTGGGTCATTCTGCGAAAGTCAAATACAGAGCCGATTATAAGAGTTTATGCTGAAGCTCCAAAAAAGAAAATTGCTGAAAACCTTGCGAAAGAGATCATTGAGGCTGCTAATTCGTGTAAATAATTTGTTTGAGTAAAGTGTCTAAAAAGCGAAATCTGATAGGAAGAACAGTCCATTTTTTATGGAAATGGACAATATATCTGATTGTTTTTTTCTTTGTTTCAACTGTTTTGACAGCTCTTGCCTATAAGGTGATTCCTGTCTATGTGACGCCTTTAATGGTAATTCGCTCTGTACAACAGATTTCCGGCGGAGAAAAGATGGTGTGGCATCACGACTGGGTACCGATAGAAGAGATATCGCGTCATTTGCCGCAGGCGGTTGTTGCTTCTGAGGATAACCTCTTTATGACACATAACGGATTTGATTTAAAGGAGATAAAAAAAGCTCAAATAGAAAATAAGACACGTAGAAGACCGCGCGGAGCAAGCACTATTTCACAACAAACGGCAAAAAATGTTTTTTTATGGCCGCAGTCTTCATGGGTGCGAAAAGGGCTGGAGGTCTATTTTACTTTTTTAATAGAGACAGTGTGGAGCAAGAAAAGGATTATGGAGGTATATCTTAATTCTATTGAGATGGGGAAGGGTATTTATGGGGCGCAGTCAGTTGCAAGGTATCACTTCAATACTGTGGCATCTAAACTTACCAGAAGCCAGTGTGCTTTGATTGCTGCAACATTGCCCAATCCCGTAAGATTCAACAGCGCCAGGCCGTCAGCTTATATTTTGAGGAGGCAGGGGGATATTTTGAGACTGATGAATTTAATTGAGGTTGTCTCATTCGACAAGGATAATAAAAAGAAGAAGTAAATTATGTTTTCATTCAGAACTACACCGTTATTTGAACAGCCCGACCATACTTTAAATGGTGGAAAGGTGGCTTTACTGTGCAATGATACAGCCTGGGATCCAAAGACAGGAAAATATTTTTCAGAACTTGCGAGCGAGGCTTATAATATTATTCAGGTTTTTACTCCTGATGACTTCTCTTTTTTTGCGCTCCAGAAAGCGGGTGCAGATGCTTTGATAGTGGAGGTGCAGGATACAGGTGACAGGTTCAGTTCTTTTCCGGCAAAAATTTATTCTTTATTCAAAGAGATGAAGGAGAGTGATTTGAATATTGCAGTTTATCTTATTGACAGAATTAATCCATCCGGAAGAGTTGTTGAGGGGACCATGTTGTCAGAAGAGTTCTATACAGGTTCTTATGTTGAGGGGTTACCTTTCAGACATGGCCTGACACTTGGAGAACTTGCAAATATGTTCTATTCAGAGCTTAATGCAAAGTTCCCGCTTCATATTGTGTCTGCTTCTGTTTCTGCTGCGAATAAGGTACTTATGCCATGGAGTATTCCTCCTCAGATAGATTTTGCCGGCTTCTTTACTCCTTTTTTTCACGCCGGACAGTATTTATGGAATGGCACAAATATTAATTGTGGAGAGGGTACTCTGCGCAAATATGAATTTTTCGGAGCTCCGTTTATGAAGAGGATTATGACCGATTCATCTTTTGAGGTACTTTTCCCTCGAGACAAGGGAGTTTTTATGAGAAAGTGTCAGTTCACTCCTCTTTATGGAAGATATGTCAATGAGACCTGTTACGGATATCAACTAATCCCAAACCCGAGCGAACAATATAATTCCGTCATCCATTCACTTCGTCTTATCCGTTTTGTGCTTGAGAATTTCAGTGAAGCTAAACTCCTTGACAATATGGGTTCACTTGCCGGAGATCAAGTGATAATGACTTATATTTCCGGTAAGTGTGACTGGGATGTAACAAAGGAGTATATAAAGGCGGAAGAACAAAAGTGGCTTCGCAAAGCCAAAAAATTTCTTCTATATGATGATCAGTTATTCAGAATAAAATAATAATTCCATTATGACGTTTTTACAATTGGCCGCTATTCAGGCTCAAATCGATTCTACCAAAACTGCAGTGGTAGATTCTATTCCTATTCTCGGTAATATGTCCCAGAAAATTTCTTCTTACCAGAATATGAACGCAAGTGAAATTCTCCATTCCGTACTAAGCGATTTCGTCTCATTCGGTCTAAAAGTCATTGCTGCTCTTGCCATTTATCTTATTGGTGCATGGATTATCAAGAGAGTAAAGCGAGGTATGCGGAAATTATTTGAAAAGAGAGGCACAGAGCCGTCTCTTGCCGGATTCGTTACAAGCCTTGTAAATGTGGGGTTGATAGTGCTCCTGATAGTAATCGTTATCGGGACACTGGGCATTAATACGACCTCCTTTGCCGCAATTCTCGCATCCGGTGGTCTTGCAGTCGGTATGGCTTTGAGCGGCACTTTACAGAACTTTGCAGGAGGAATAATGATACTTGCATTTAAGCCGTATAAAGT
>CAZPLM010000102.1:3875-7866 GCA_964587275.1 uncultured Muribaculaceae bacterium
AAAGTAGGGGATTACATTGAAGCACAAGGGTACAGCGGTACGGTAAAGTCGATTGCAATTACTTCAACGCGTCTGCTTACAGTTGACAATAAGATGATTGTGATCCCAAACGGTGCTCTTTCCAATTCAAGTATCAATAACTATTCTTCAATGGACAAAAGGCGTGTGGACTGGTCAGTTTCAATCTCTTACGGCGATGATTTCGATGTTGCCAAAAAGGTGATTATTGATATGTTGTCAAAAGACAAAAGAATTTTGAAAAAGCCGGCCGTTCCTTTAATAGTTCTTGGGGAAATGGCTGACAGTTCAATTGTTATTTATGTGAGAGCATGGGTAAAGTCAAGCGACTATTGGGATGTTTTTTTTGAATACAACGAACAGTTCTACAAAGAGCTCCCTCAGCATGGCCTTAATTTCCCATTTCCTCATATTACCCTCGATATACCTTCTAAGGCATCTGCCCAATCAGACAAATAGTCTTATAATGAAATAACCCCCAAAAGTTTTAAATAACTATTGGGGGTTATTTCGCACGATCTATTGGATCGTGTCAAGTGAATTTTCTACAGAGCCAGGAAGGAGGCTGCGAATGCAAGGATTGCATAAAGTTCTGGGAATACGGCAAGGATAAGCGTCTTTGCAAATACATCGTGTCCATTTCCCATTTCATTGACACCGTTGGCGGCAATTTTGGCCTGTCTGATAGCTGAAAAGTATCCTACGAAGCCCAAAGCAACTGCAGCAGAGCACATTGCCAAACTTGATCCAATAGTGATTTCATAGTTCAAGCCTTTGATTTTGCTCAGCATAAGGAAGAATCCGGCAAAACCGTAAAGTCCCTGTGTAGAAGGAAGTGCACTGAGAATCATTGATTTACCGAAGATATCGGGGTTCTTTTTCAATGCTCCGATAGTTGTGTTACCTGCAATGGTAACGCCTACAGCACTGCCGATGCCGGAGAGTGTAAGCATAATTGCCATCCCGGCATAAACAATAATTAGAGGTAATGTAAAATCCATAATTGTTATTTTTATTAATTGTTATTATTTATTCTTTTTAAGCGGTTTATAGGCTTTTCCGCCCCCTTCGAATCCTGCATTTTTGTAAAATTCCACAAATGTCAGACGCAACGGGTGAACAAATGCTCCGAGTGAAGAGAGCAGAAGAACGAATGTGTGTCCGAAGATCAGGAATAGAACGCAGATAATCCATCCGACATAAGGGATATTGGCCATTTGCTGTCCCATAGAATTAACTACCATTCCGAGGATTCCACCTGAACATCCGAGTCCGAAAAGTCTGATGTATGAGAGGATATCACCGAAAAATCCCGTTATATCGTAGAGCGATGTTACCCCGCCCATAAGTCTCTTTATAATATTGCCCTGTGTCTTTGAGAAGAACAATATGCAGGCTAAACCACCATATCCGAAGACGTATGTCATCCATTTTGGAGCCATTGGCGTACCTGTCTGTGAACCGGCATAAAGAAGTGATAGCCAAATAAGTACTAATGACCATCCAATATTGCTCATTCCGTACTGCCATCCTTTGTGTATCATCAGATAGATTCCGGAGACAATCCTGGCGACTACAATTTGGAATATACCGAAAATAATGGCAAACCAGAACATTTGGAGGTCAGTGAAGAAAAAGTCCTTTACGGCAGGAGGAAAATCGATGAAATCATATAATTTGGTGCCGAAGAACGTCCCGTTGAGAGCCGGCATAATGACAGTCCCTATTCCGAGCAACAAAATGAGTTTGCCGTAATCCTTCATTTTTGGCATTTTCCACATTATCAGCAATGATGCGAGGATAAGTACAATTCCATAGCCCATATCTCCGAGACATAGCCCGAAAAACAGCATATAAAATGGAGCAAAATATGGAGTAAGATCAAGCTCGCCGTATTTCGGTAATGTATATAAGTCACCTATTGGTTCGAATATTCTTGCAAACAGGTTGTTCTTCAGTTTGATAGGCGGATTATCTTCACTCTGGGCCGATTCCGAAATATATACCACATCGCTGCTGTCCAGAAATTCTCTGACTTTTGCCTCTTCATCTGTCGGGGAGAAGCCTTCAAAGAGAGAAAGTGTATTTTCGGCCGTCTTCTCAGCACTTTCGTATGCAAAATACAGATCGCTCTGATTGCTGAGGGTATCAAGCCTTTTTTCAATCGAATCAATTTCATTTGCATATCCGGCAAGTTTCTCTTTGTCGCTGATGATTGTATCTTCGGCTTTTTTTACGTCTGTTCTGTAATCAGCTTCGGATTTCTCAGGAAATTTTGCTTCAAAAAGAGGAAACTCGTATTTTTCGCCCTGTTTTGAGAGGACTGTAAAGTATTTGCTTCCCTTTAACTCGGCAAGTATCTTGATAGGGAATGTTTCTTCCCATGATTCGTCATACTTTTTATCTGCAACTACATAAAAATGTGGGACGAAACCTAAGTCATTAAGTCTCTTAATATCATTCTCGTGAAATTCTCCCCAGACAGAAGCAGCATCAGCAGATCTTTCAAGTTCACGTGACTCAAACTCCAGCTCATGAATTTCTGAGAATATAGCCTCGACAGTATTGAGAGCTTCGTCATGATCGTCGATATATGCCTTGACAGGCTTCACTTCCTGGTTCTTTTCACTGAAAGATTTGAGTGATGTAATTGAAGCCTTATATCTTTGGATTTTATCCAGATCTTCCCGTGATTTTTCGTCAAATGCCTTTTCAGATCGGGTAATATCCATCATTCCAAGATTTTGAAGTTGCTCAAGGAAATTTTCAACATCCGGAGTGAAAGCAATTATCGAGTATTTTGTCATTTTGCGTATCATTGCATTTCCTCCTCTTCTTCAATCTGGTGTCTTGTCTTTACAATTTTTTGAGAAGCCTTCGACAAGTTTTCCTCATCTTCAAGGTATCTCTTTATCTTGCGGATAGCCTCCTGATAACCTGGAATTTGAACTTTCTCATAGAGATTGACTTTTTGTGTGGTCTTTTTTCTCTGGAAATCGAGGATACGGCTTTTTTCAAAGCAAATCTCCGATTCTATCCCAAGTTGAGCGAGTTTCTTTAATATACTGACTCCATCAGAGTACCACATAGGTTTAGCAAAGAGGTCAAATTCCTTGACATCATACATGACCTCTTTTAATTCCGGGGTTTTTACCCCTGCGACCTTTACGGTTTCCAGGACTACTCTCCAATTCCCCAATAAGCTCTTCCGAGCGAGTTTTTGCTTTCTTCACTTCAAGACGAAGTGCAGACTCTTTGTTTTTAAGAGTAGGCAATGCACGTGTACGAATCTTAAGTTGTTTGTTAAGACCGTTGAGCGAAGTTTTATTGAATTGGAATTTTATTGCCATAATTATTTGCTCTCTTTCCAGTATTTATTTATCAGCGCATCTTTAATACCGGTTTCTGCCTTGATATTGACGTCAATAGAGAGAAGCTTTGTCGAATATTCCTTTGCATAGTCAAGGCATCGCAGGTCATAATCGCTCAAGTCAAATCCGTTTTCAAGTTTTGTTTTTGCATTTGCCGCATCGGCATAAAGCCTTATGGCAGTGTTCATAACCTGATTATGGTCCTCACGTGTCTGTTTACCGATAACAAGTTGTTTCAGTCGTGAAAGAGAACGGAACGGGTCGACGATGACCTTTCCTGTATCAGTATCCTGTCTGAGGAAAAGCTGTCCCTCAGTAATGTATCCGGTATTGTCAGGGATAGCGTGAGTGATGTCTCCGTCATTCAGTGTTGTGACGTCACGACTCTGCAACCAAAGCGAGAAAGGAATAAATTTTTGCCAAGTCGGAGTAGAGCGAACCAGGCATAGAGTCCTTTGATGGAATCTGATCCATACGGTTGGATACAATACACAGCGCATCTGCGTACAATGTCATGTCAGTAAGTAGAACAAGTACTTTTTCATTCTTATCGACAGCGAAGAACTCTGCCGCAGTCAGCGCCATATCCGGAATAAGAAGAC
>CAZPLM010000103.1:0-7864 GCA_964587275.1 uncultured Muribaculaceae bacterium
AGAGTATAATGGATATAAAGTCTTCTGGCAGGATGGAGCACAGATTATTTTTCCTCACGATAAGGGCATTATTGATGAGGTAAATAAGATAACGGATCCTGCCTCTGTCAATTTCCGAAATGATGATGGAGATTCCCCTGTACTTATTGGTTCAGAAATAGATGAGGCATTTCTTTCATCTCAACTGTCCCTTATGCTCTCACCTGGTTCTATCCAAAGACACAACGAGATCAGGATTGTTTATACACCACTCCACGGTACAGGCGTAATGCTTGTCCCGGAAGCTCTTCACAGAATTGGTTTTAACAATATATTCCATGTACCCGAACAGGATGTAAACGATGGTGATTTTCCTACTGTTGCAAGTCCCAATCCTGAGTATCCTGCTGCAATGAAGATGGCTCTTGAAAAAGGAAAAGCAGTTGATGCTGATATTGTTCTTGGCTCTGATCCTGATGCAGACAGAGTAGGGGCGGCTGTAAAAAATGAAAATGGTGAACTTGTTCTCCTGAACGGAAATCAAACAGCCTCCATTATAGTTTCTTATATGCTTTCTCGCTGGAAAGAACTTGGAAAACTCAATTCAAAATGTTACGTTGTAAAGACGATAGTTACAACCGAACTGATAAGAGCCATAACTCAAAAATTCGGTGTGAAACTGTTTAATGTCCTGACAGGCTTTAAATATATTGCAGAAATCGTGCGTGAGAATGAGAACAAAATGACTTTTATTTGCGGAGGGGAGGAGAGCAACGGCTTCAATGCCGGAGAGTTTGTCCGTGATAAGGATTCTATTGTTACATGCTCGCTTTTATGTGAATGTGCTGCCTGGCTTGCTGATAGAGGGAAGACACTATATGATTATCTTCAGGATATATACAAAGAATATGGATTTTTTAAAGAATCTCTTGTTTCAGTTTCAAAACCGGGAAAAGAAGGTATTGAACAGATCCAGGAACTTATGAGGGAATACAGGTCAAATCCGCCACAAGAAATTTGCGGTTCAAAAGTAATCAAAGTCGTAGATTATTATCTACCTGATATGACCGGTTTGCCAAAGTCAAATGTTCTTCAATTCTTTTCCGAGGATAATTCTGTTATATCTGTTCGCCCGTCCGGTACTGAGCCGAAGATAAAATATTATTTCGGAGCAAGAGGAGATGATGCTTCTGAAAAAATTGAAATGCTTCAAAAGAAGTTCAGCTGATAGAAGAGTCAGCTGTCTGTTGGTGGAATATTAAACCTGTCAGGAGATAGGTGCAAAAAAATGCAAGGATAGCGATTGAAATTATTCCCATTGCCGGAATGTTGGGCCTGAGTAGTATTTCTAAAATAATAGCGGCAACAGTTACAACGACTATCGAGATGTTGGCAATGGTGATTTTTATTCCATGCTTTAGCGAGGACATCGGAATGCTGCTTACAAGCAGCAACGAGAGAATTATTGAAGCGACAGGAATGAACCAGCTGCTGTTTAATAATGTAATGACTACAGTCGGGATTTTATTGATGGCGCAGATATGGCCGAAACTGACCAGCGAGCCGATAATCATTGCATTTGAAGGTGTGGGCAATCCTATGAAACTGTTCTTTTGTTTCTCGTCAATATTGAACTTTGCGAGTCTGACAGCTGAAAATACAACAATCAAAAGTGGTATAAAAGAGAGAATGCTCGGATGTGAAACATTGAGTTTATAGTACCACGAGAAAAACAAAAGGGAGGGAGCCAGACCGAAACTCACCAGGTCGGCGAGAGAGTCCAGCTCCTTTCCTATGTTTGAGTAAGCGCCAAGAAGCCGTGCCGCAAATCCATCGAGAAAATCAAATGCAGCCGAGGCGAGAATAAAGCAGAATGCCGGGTAAAAGTAACCCCATAATGACATTATTACTGCGCATGAGCCACAGATCAGATTCATGCAGGTCAGGATATTCGGTATATGGCGCTTCATATTAATAATATTTAGTCTATATTAAGTTTCTTTCTGATCTCTTTAGGAATGGCATTTTTGTTTACAAGAATGCTGATGGTTCTCATACGAATATAACTTTCTGATATATTGAGATATCCACCGAGTTCTTCATTTCTTCCGACACCCCATGAGTTTTTTGTTTTGTAAAAAATAGTACCATTCTGGTCTTTTACCATACCAGTCAGATGCATAAGATGGTCATCAACTGTCTTGAATGATTCAAAATCCTTTTGGCGAACCTCTTGTGTTACTTCCATTTCAGGGAAGATTTTTTCCAATTTTGCAGCCTCTGCGCGATCTTCCGGTTTAGGATTAATTGCAACACCACGGCTGTGATTGAAGCAATTTCTTGTCAAATCTCCATCCCATGCAACAGTGTAACCCTTGTTCATTGCATTATTAATAATAGCCATCATATCATCCAATGGTACATTATATAGCAGCTGATAGTCCCAGTTGTCAGGGATCTCTAACGGAACCTGCTGATAAAATGGATGATGTGAGAAACTTGTTATTTCAACATAATCATCAGGATTTAAACCGAGTTCATCAGCAAAAGATTTAGCAGTGTAATTTTTGCCATTGTATGTAAAATCTTCAGGCAATTTTCCCAGATATGAGTCAAACAGATTATTCATTATCTCATAATATTCAGGACTGCGATTCTGCAATTCGATTGAGACATTTGCGATTGCCTTTAAATACATACCAAGCTCGGTGTGATTATGGCGTGGAGAGTCATAATTGATCCCACTGTAAGCGCTTTCAGGCATAAGTCCGTTGTCACGCATTACATTTATTGCCATGTGCGCGATTGATCCCGGGCCGATATTACCCTTGCCTCTTCTTAAATAGTTGTCTTCAATTCTCTTATTGTAATTATTGCGGACAATAAACATTTCAGATAGGTCATATTCGCCTTTCCCCTGGCGCAGGAGTTCTGCCTCGAGGAATGAAACAGTGGCAAAACACCAGCAGGTCCCTGTGTTGGCCTGATCTTTAACAGAAGTAACAGGTATATCCTTAACTGTTTCAAACTTATAAATTGTCTGAGTCTGCGAATTAAGTGAAATGCAGAACAGGGAAAGGAGTAAAAATAAAAAAGAACGTTTCATTGTGAGTTATATTATTATGTAGTGATTATTTAATGCCGAGTTTCTTTTTGATATCTTTTGGAATTGCATCTTTATGTACGAGAATATCCATAGTCTTGTACCTTACAAATGAATCTGATGCATACCAAATCCCTTTATATTTCCCGGTAATCCCCCAGGAGTTTTTAATCATGAAATATTTTTTTCCGTTTTGGTCTTCGGCGATGCCGTATGCGTGCATTCCGTGGTCGTCAGTAGTCTCCTTGTTGTCAAATGCTTCCTGACGCATTTCCTGTGTTGCAACAATCTCAGGGCATGGCTTCTCAAGCATTTTTGCAAGTTCTGCACTCTTAGCCTGGCTGGAAAGACCGAGCCAATGAGCCTGGTCGCTTCCTACGGCCTCTTTTTCAAGGGCATCCATATCTGGCATAATAGCTATACCATCACGCGTAAAACCTTTTTCACTTACGTCTGAAGCCCATACGAAAGTATATCCCTTCTCGACAGAATTGTACATAATCTCCATAAGTTCGTCAATAGGAACATTATATGAGAGCTCCCAACGCCAGTTGTCTTCAACTTCTACTGCAAACTGTGTATAGAATGGATGATGGGTATATGAAGTCAAACTTACATAATCGTCAAGATTGATACCGAGTGATTCGAAATATGTCTTTGGAGTGTATTCTTTTCCCTGATACTCAAATGTTTCAGGATATGCTCCGAAGTATGCGTCAAGTATGCCCTGAAATCCTCTTCTCCATGCGGTAGACAGTTTTCTGTTTGGGTTTTTCACAATAGCGTCAAGATAACCTTTCATTGCCGCATCAAGCTCTCCGAACTGGTGACGTGTTGTGCCGTAGTTCAATCCATTCATCACTGTGTCCGGAACAATGCCGTACTCACCGATTGTTGTAAGCACGTCTCCTGTTGAGCTGCCCTGTGCAAAATTAAGCACACCGTCAAGCCTTACATATTTATCTGCCTTATCTCCGTATGCGTGTGATACCACGAACATTTCTGAAAGGTCAAGATCCTTGTCGCTGCAGCCGTTTCTCAGAATCTCTGATTCAAGAAATGACATTGCAGAGAAGCACCAGCAGGTGCCTGAAGATGCCTGATTTTTAATTGAAGTGATAGGTAACTCCTTGATTGTTGTAAAAGTGAAGCCCTCTTCTTTCTCTTTTACCGCTTCAGTTTCGTTTTGTGCCATTGCAGTTCCACTGAATATAATCAGTGCACTGCAAACAGTTAAAATTGTTTTATTCATAAATAAATTTTATTGTATTAATTTGATTTGGATCTATTTTATAAAGGTATGCATTTAGTTTAAATGCACAAACTTTTTTCCGTGACATTATGTCAGTTTTATCCTCTGGCAGATATATTGAATATATATGATCAGAATGAATGCAGGACGAAAAGTGCTATGAATAAGTGGCTGACATTCTGAAAAAGGAGAGAAATAATATGAACAGTCAAAACTTAGAATTGCTGAACAGGTATGCAATCAACCTTAACGAGATGGCGAAAGCCGGGAAACTTGATCCGGTCATTGGCCGTGATGATGAGATAAGGAGAGTATTGCAGATACTAAGCAGAAGAACCAAGAATAACCCTATTCTTGTTGGAGAACCGGGTGTGGGTAAAACAGCCATATCTGAAGGTATCGCCCAGAAGATTGTGAATGGTGAAGTCCCTGAAAATCTGAAAAGCAAACAGATCTTTTCACTCGATATGGGATCGCTGATTGCCGGCGCAAAATATCAGGGGGAATTTGAAGAACGTCTTAAGGGTGTAGTGAAATCAGTCGTTGAAAGCGATGGAGAGATAATTCTTTTTATAGATGAGATTCATACACTTGTCGGAGCAGGTCGTACAGGTGGCGCGATGGATGCGGCAAATATATTAAAACCTGCTCTTGCAAGAGGCGAATTGAGGGCGATAGGCTCAACTACTCTTGATGAGTATCAGAAATATTTTGAAGAAGATAAGGCTCTTGAACGCCGTTTCCAGATGGTTATGGTCGATGAACCTACTCCGGCTGAGTCTATTTCTATTCTCAGAGGATTAAAAGAAAAATATGAGAATCACCATAAAGTCAGAATAGAAGATGATGCAATAATTGCAGCTGTCGAACTTTCTCACAGGTATATTACCAATAGATTTTTGCCGGATAAGGCAATTGACCTTGTGGATGAAGCTGCAGCAAAATTGAGACTTGAGATGAATTCTGTTCCTGAATGTATTGATGAACTCAACGGAAAGATCAAACAGCTACAGATAGAGCGTGCCGCAATAAAAATTGAAGGCAAGTCTCCGAAACTTGACTCAATTGACGATCAGTTGGGCGAATTGAATGACAAACGGAAAGTCCTTATGGATCAGTGGGATGATGAGAAAAAGATCCTTAAGGGATTGCAAAGCAATCGACAGGCGATAGAGGATTACAAAATCGAAGCGCAGGATGCAGAGCGTCACGGAGATTTCGGGAAGGTGGCGGAACTGAGATATGGCAAGATCGCCCAGGCAAAAGCTGAGATCGACCGATTGATGCAAATTAAGGCAGCAAATAAGAATCCTATTATTAATGAGGCTGTAAGTGCCGATGATATTGCAGAAGTAGTTGCAAAATGGACCGGCATTCCTGTCAACAGAATGCTTGAAAGTGAAAAGGAAAAGCTCCTTCATATTGAAGATGTACTGCATAAAAGAGTTGTCGGCCAGGATGAAGCCATCAAAGCTATTGCCAATTCAGTACGTCGCAGCAGGGCAGGACTTCAGAATGAAAAGAAACCAATAGGATCATTTATGTTTCTCGGTACAACCGGTGTCGGTAAAACAGAACTTGCAAAAGCTCTCGCCGAATATCTGTTTAATGATGAAAATATGATGACGCGTATTGATATGAGCGAATATCAGGAGAGACATACCGTTTCAAGGCTTGTGGGAGCGCCTCCGGGATATGTAGGATATGAAGAGGGCGGTCAGTTGACTGAAGCGGTAAGGAGAAAACCTTATTCTGTGATTTTGCTTGATGAGATAGAAAAGGCTCATCCAGATGTCTTCAATGTATTGCTTCAAGTCCTTGACGATGGTCGTTTGACTGATAACAAAGGAAGAACGGTAGATTTCAAGAATACAATATTGATAATGACTTCAAATGTGGGTTCTGACATTATTCAGGAATATATGTCAAAACTTCCGTCAGGGGAATCCGGGGCTGAGAATAAAGAGCGAGGAAAGATACTTGATGACTGCAGAGACAAAGTGATTGAGATCCTGAAACACAATGTAAGACCTGAATTCCTTAACAGGATAGATGAGATAATAATGTTTAATCCGTTGACTCAGAGTGATGTAAAAGAGATACTTAAGATACAGGTTAAACAGTTGCAGGAAAAACTTGAGGAGAAAGGTATTACGCTGAAGTTCACTGAAGGATTTATCAATTATCTAAGTACAAAGGGTTATAATCCTGCTTATGGTGCAAGACCGATAAAGAGGATACTTCAGAGAGAACTTGTAGATGAACTTGCCAGAGAATTACTTGATGGGACACTTGTAAAAGATAGTGTTATCACTGCTGATTATTCTGACGGCAAATTACTCCTGAGCTAAAAGAATTTCTTAACTTTACGCTGAAACCCGGCGTAAAGTTTTTTTTAAACATTTCCATTACAAAGGGGATTCATATCAGTAATTTACTCAATGAATTTTCATTATATGGAATGCAGATCATCAATATTATACGGCAGTGATTCCCTTGCCCTTGCAATATCAGACTGTTCGGAAGTTGCAGGTTATTTATGGGAGAAAGGATGGGCGGAACGTAATGGCGGAAATATTGTTGTTAATATTACGGAATATGCCGGGAGGGAGTGGGCTGATAAGCTTGCCCTCTCCTCTGTCATTGATATAGGTGGATGTTTTCCTGATCTGAAGGGTTGCTACTTTTATTGCAAAGGTACTGAAAAAAGAATGCGTGATCTGGCGCGTTTCCCCATGAAGAATGGTTCCGTCATAAGGATTTGCGATAATTGCAGCAGCTATGAGATTATTGCCGATTATCCGGTCCTTCCCACATCTGAATTGTCATCACATCTTTCAGTCCATGATTATTTGATTCATACTAAAAGTGAGTTTAAAGCCACATTGCATACCCACCCGACGGAGCTTGTTGCGATGTCTCACAATAATGATTTTTTACAAAAAGACGTATTGACCAACCTTTTGTGGGGTATGATCCCCGAAGCAAAGATCTATTGCCCAAATGGCTTGGGAATAGTGGATTATAAGCAGCCAGGCTCTGATGAACTTGCAAAAGCAACCTTGGAGAAACTTAAAAGATATGACATAGTACTTTGGCAAAATCACGGAGTTTTTTCTGTTGGAAATGACATAATAGATGCCTTTGACAAGGTTGATGTGCTTAATAAATCAGCTCAGATATATATCGCCGCAAAATCCATGGGCTTCGAGCCGCAAACTGTAAGTTATAAATGAATACATTAGCTGGACTTTTATTTATTGCGGCAGGAGCTTTTTGTCAATCAAGTTCTTATGTCCCTATAAACAAAGTAAGGGAATGGAGCTGGGAAAGTTTCTGGCTTTCTCAGGGCGTATTTGCATGGATCATTTTTCCTCTGATCGGTGCTCTTCTTGCAATGCCTTCAGGTACAAGTTTGATAGGTATTTATGAAGAAAATATTCCTGCATTTCTTAATGCTGCAGGGTTTGGAGTATTGTGGGGTATTGGAGGACTTTTTTTTGGTCTTGCAATGCGTTATCTTGGTGTGG
>CAZPLM010000104.1:0-7646 GCA_964587275.1 uncultured Muribaculaceae bacterium
TCACTTCTGTTTACTGCCACCTATATGCACCCGGTAATGATGATACGGCGTGATCTTTTGGTTGAGAATCCATATCGAGAACACTTTAAACATATAGAGGATTTCGATTTATGGGAAAGGCTGAGTCAGTATAATAATGGTGCAAACTTAAAAAAGCCACTTCTTCTCTATCGAATGCACGGCGATAATATTTCCCTGATTAACCACAATAATAGCAGTACTTTACAAATCGAAATATTAAACAGGCAGTTGGACAGATTAGGCCTTCATATTGATAATTTAGCTGAATTGGAAATCCATCGTTCCTCCTTTGTTGGTTCTGACATTGACTTACTCAAGTTGCGTGATTGGTTCAATAAAATTATTGAAGCCAACTATATCAAAAGGATATATGATGATACCTCATTTATAGCCTTTTTATACTTCCGTTGGGTGGTTGCCTGCTTTAAAATGAAGAATTACACATTTCTTTTTAAGTCAGGCTTATCTGTCTGGAAAAGACCGGTCGCCTGTTATTATGTTGTCAGATTGGCATTTGAAAGGTATTATCCATTAAAAAAGAAGGTACTGAAATGATACGGGTATTAATGCAAGGCGGGCTTGGAAATCAGATGTTTGAATATGCATGCGCTAAGGCGCTGTCTATTGAGATGGATGTTCCCCTGGTGTTTGATCTTACATTTTATTCACTTTATAAACATAAGAAATGGAATTGGCCTTACCAGTGTGATATCTTTAATATTAAAGCAAATACCACTAAAGTATCACTTACGGGACTGCTCTTTTTTTTATTAAAGAAGATTGGCTGCGATAAAATAATCCCTTCTTTGGATGACAGACGGGTCCGTGAG
Organism: uncultured Muribaculaceae bacterium; assembly: GCA_964587275.1. Classification (GTDB taxonomy): domain Bacteria; phylum Bacteroidota; class Bacteroidia; order Bacteroidales; family UBA932; genus CAZPLM01. Next base: position 852 of record CAZPLM010000104.1, read on the forward strand.
TTGTACGCAAATGGGACTTTTCCGAAATCCTGCATTATTGATGCATATATGCAAAGTCCATATATGTTTGAGAAATACCGTCAGATGCTGCTTAATGATTTTACTTTCAAGGGACAGATGGATGATCGTAATTATTCTGTGGCAAAAGAGATTTCATCATGTAATTCGGTTTCAATACATATCAGACGCGGTGATTATTTGAATCAGGGGTATCTTGCTGTTCAGGAGTTGGATTATTACCGCAAGGCTATGAATTATATCCAAGAAAGAGAAAATGAAATAACTTATTATATCTTTTCAGATGATTTACAATGGTGTAAGGAGAACTTTGATAATGAATATAATTTATATTATGTGGATGTTAATTCTCATGGAAAGGCATACAATGATATGAGGCTCATGAGTCTTTGTAAACATAATATTATTGCAAACAGCTCCTTTAGTTGGTGGGCTGCATGGCTTAATACAAATAATGACAAGATAGTAATTGCTCCAAAGAATTATTGTTGCTCACAAGAGGCAAATGACAGTAAGTTGAGCAAAATAATTCCCAATGATTGGATTTTAATTTGATTTAAAATAAATTTGGAGGAATTAAAATTTTTTATTATTTTTGAATGTTTATAATTTAAAACATTTTTATGGAACCAAAATTTTACATTTGCAGACATTGCGGTAATATTATCGCTTATGTCAGACCGAGTGGGGTCAAAGTAATTTGCTGCGGGGAACCGATGCAGGAGATCGTTCCCAATACTGTAGATGCTTCTCACGAGAAGCATGTTCCTGTCGTTAGTAGAGATGGTAATAAAGTTACCGTTAATGTCGGAAGTGTCGAGCATCCGATGACAGAAGAGCATTACATTCAGTGGATTTGCCTTCAGACTAAGAATGTCAGACAGCGTGTTGAATTGAAGCCTGGTATGAAACCAGCCTGCAAATTCTACATTGGAGCTGATGATGAAGTAGTTGCAGCATTTGCGTATTGCAACCTTCATGGCCTTTGGAAGAAATAGCCACTGATATCTGTAGATGGACAATACTTCCAAACTTCTTTTTATATTGCTTCGCGCTGCCGTTTATCCTGATTTCAATGAAAGGGATACTTTGGTGGAACAGGTGGATGAGGCGGGAAACATTTGGAAAGATTTATATTCATTGGCATCTGCCCAGGGAGTATTGGCGCTTGCATTTGACGGTGTTTGCAGGGTAGAGAAGGAGGGATGGCTTCCTGAGAATATAATTGTTCCTCAGTCACTGAAGATACTGTGGTCGTTGAATGTAGAAAAGATCGAGGAGCGATATGATCATCAGGCCAAGACTTTGGAAAAAGTCACATCTTTTTTTGCAGAGTATGGCATAAAGACGATGGTGCTAAAGGGTTATGGTCTTAGTTTGCTCTATCCTGTCAAAAAACACCGTCAATACGGAGATCTTGATATTTGGCTTTTCGGACAGCAGAAGAAAGGTGATGAACTTGTCAGAAAGGAATTTGGTATAAAGATTGACAATGGACATCATCATCACACAGTCTATAAAATGGATGGTGTAACAGTTGAGAATCATTACGATTTTGTAAATGTTCATGCACATCCGTCAAGTCATCTGGTAGAGAAGAAGTTAAGGTCACTTGTTAAAGAGCGTAGTTTTTCCGTTGATATAGGTGAAAGCAAAATTTATCTTCCACCTCTTATATTTTCTGCGTTATTCATATTGAATCACAATGCAGGTCATTGGGCTGCATCAGGTATAAAATTACGAAATATCGTTGACTGGGCTCTGATGATAATCAGGTTTCATGACCGGATTAACTGGTATGTAATCGCTGATTTTGCACAAAAAATGAATTGTGACAAATTTCTGCATTGCATGAATGCTGTCTGTATAGATTATCTCGGTGTAGATCAATCGTTGATACCTGTTTTCAGCAGGGATGCAAAACTTGAGAAAAGAATCCTTGACGACTTTCTTCATCCGGAATTTGATGAGAAAGCGCCATCAGGAAATATTTTCAGGGCGCTATTATTCAAATATCGCCGTTGGTGGACGAATAGATGGAAGCACAGGATCGTATATAGAGAAGGTCTGTTTATTACTTTTATCATGCAGATTTTCAGTCATCTGCAAAAGCCTAAATCCCTGAGGTAATAACACTTTCCGGCCAAATCTCTTTCTATTTATTCGTCGTCTTTTTCGTCAATCCACTCCTGGATATTGAAATCCCTTTTAAAGAAAATCCGGCAAATGGCATCATCTACTTTGTCACCATTCGCGCTGTTTGTGAAAAACACGAAAAACTTTTTCAATTGTTTATCTATGACAAACAACGATTTGAATGAGCCGTTGTCTCCCCAGTGCCAGTAAATATGCGGCTTTGCTTTTTCGGAAGGATCTACATAGACGCCCATACCCAGACACCAGTACATTGTGGAGTCGCACTCTCTGTGATTATCTGCAAAACGGATAGCATGAGAACGAGGTGTGAGCCATTCTTTGTAAGTCCTGGAACTAAGCCCGCTGTTCGTCATTATTGTTTTATTTAGAAATTTCGCATAATCAGTAGCTGTCGTTCTAAGTGTGTATGCGCAGTTTGCTTTAAGATCCTCACGTCTGCCTCTGTTTTCACCGGCGGCGTTAAAACCGTCAAGAGCGCAATTGTCGTATGCAGGGATCCATTCGTATGATGTCATCTTCAGATCAAACTGATCAAATACTTCTTCTTTTGCAATCTCATTCAAAGGCTTGTTGCGGATAGCCTCTACTGCCCTTTGAAGAAATGCATAACCTTCTCCGGAATATCCGAAGCAGGAATCAACAGGGTAATGGAATGTGATGATACTCGTCGGCCATTCGGGAGATGATGGGGATTCCGACCAATTGTACAGGCCTGTCGTATGTGACAGTACCATTCGCGGAGTTATCTTGCTTGCCATCTCTTTATCTTCAAAGCGGTCAATATCGACATATTTGCAAACAGGCTGGTCAAGGTCAATCTCACCATTATCAACCATTTTCATTACGATATACGAAAAGACAACTTTGCTTAATGAAGCTGCCTGAAAGACATTATTCATGGAGAGTGAATCAACTCCATTGACAAACAGTGAGTCGGCAGCTCCAATAATTCCGAGACGGCTCGTATCTCTCATGTAAACGAGGTTGATACGGGGGATCTGATATGTATTGACAAGATTGTCAATCTCCCTTGGCGCATCATGAAATAAAATCTCTGCCTCTTCATCAGACATTTGCTTATTATGATGTGAACAGCCTGGAACAATAAATAAAATAATTGAGCAAAAGAAAAGGATATTTTTCATTAATTATTTTTGTTAAATAAAAATATTGTCTTACATTTGTGACCTCAAAACAACAGGGGAGTTTAGCTCAGTTGGTTTAGAGCATCTGCCTTACAAGCAGAGGGTCGGGGGTTCGACTCCCTCAACTCCCACAGAAAAAGAAATGCTTTCAAGTGTTTCTTTTTTTTGTTTATAAATTTCATTGTATTGAAGCGTTTTTATTCCTTTCAAATTTAAGAAAATAATTCAATTTTTCAATACGCTATAATCAATATTTTCACTTTTTACTGCCCTGATTATCTCTGTATCAACTAATGAGTCCATATATTGATCCGGATTGCGGATACCTGTTACTTTTGTTGAAATACGGTCTATCACAAATGAAACGCCTGAACGCTTACATCTAATCAGAAATGGTAAATAATACTCTCCTCCATACATTTTCTTTGCAGTTGCTAAGAAAACCGTCGGGGTATCTGATGTATTCGGGTAAAAATATAATTGGGACTTTTGAGCTATACCTAATATCAAGTTTATGTAGTTTTGACTGTTGTACGCAAGTTCATATTCACCCCACGGAACACCTATAAACTTTTCATTTTCGTAATATGATTTATGCCAATAACTTGAATTATTTGAAGAAATGCCACTTTTTGTAATTTCCACACTGGCACAACAGTTTTTAAGAAAGACATAATAATAAGACATACTTGCCGATTGAGCCCATGAATTGATAACTATTCTTGAGACAAGATACTGAAGTTCAATATCAAGATTATATTCCCCATAAATTGCCATATCATTATAATGTGCAAACATTGTATAGTATGATGGAGCCTCTTTTGTAATATAATAAGGTAGGGAGTCTATTTCTCCACGATAATATTGTTCAATTTTTTCCTCACTGTGCTGTGAGTTGGCGATAAACAGGAGATCTTTGTTACCTGCTTTGATATTGTACTCAAGATTAAGCGATTGTAAGTCAATGATACTATCAAGAGGCTCATCTCCATTCCAGGCATTCCCAAATCTTTTATGCAATTCCAGAGTATCTGTATTTGCATCGAAAATGAACAGGTCCAAACTCCTGACAGTATTTTCCGCATCCGACAGAAATGAATCGGCCAATTTTGTCGATACCTGTCCTGGTGTACTTATCTGAAATTTAAGTGTTGCTGTCTCTCCATTAATTGCTTCTTCCTGTATAAGGTCCTTGCCACACCCTGCAAATGTCGCAATAATCAACAGTGAACCTATAGTTTTTATCAGTTTCATTATATTAATTGATTAAGGCCGCCCATCTTTTTGATAAGGTGAGCGGCCGGTTAGTGATTAAATATTAATGCTTGAGTTATAAGTAACCCAATCTTTGATTGTAAGAGTAAATGATATCGTACCCTTGTCAACTTCGACATCCGGCCTATTGCTGCCTGCCCTGCTGATTACCAAATCGTTGATTTCAAATGACAGATTATTACCCAACAAGTAATCTTCCGCCTCAGGATTATTTGATATTGCTATTGGATAGTAATAGGTGGTACCGTTTAATTTTCCTTCTATTACGAACATTGTCTTTTTGTCAGATGAGTTATTCGCATAACAATAGTAAAAATGTTTAGTTTCATTCCAGGTAGTGCTGATATTATTCATACCTGAATGAATAACCTCATTACCGATTGTAAAACCGGAATTATCTGAAGGAACATATTGTGAATCACATATAATGCTGCTTCCAACAGCATCTGTGGCCCCAAAAGAAGAATTGGTATTCACATTAATCAAATATGCGCTGACATCAGTCAGTTCCATTCCTGCAAATCCTCCCGTGAACGCTGTTTTTACCTTCTTTAATATCACTCTTGAAATCAATCTGTTAAGCTCCATTGGTATTGTTACATTACCTGAAATCGTTCTGTTTAATTCAGATCCAACCATAGTGAAGTCATTGACATTTTCGCTTTTAAGATTTGACGTCTTTGCCATCAGTTCTGACAGTGATTTGACTGTCCCAAGTTCTGATGTTTTATGTGAGTTTGCTACTACATAGATGTCCTTAACACCCGTTGCAACTACAATTGAACTGTTTGTGCTCGCCTGAATGTCGAGAGGTGTACCACCTCCGTCATATAACTGATAGGCATCAAGGGAGCCATCTTCATTGAAAGCAAATATTTCAAGGGTTTTAACTGTTTTGTAATTCGCTTCTGCTTCGTATTCAGCTCCGGCTGCTTTAGTGCCGGCATCTCCATTTGTACTAACGACTGAACATGAATTGGGATCATCAAATGTAATGGTCAGCATTGCTTTTTCAGTTGTTTTAATTCCTTCTTCTTTGTTACAAGAAGTAAACATCATCGCCCCCACAATGGCAGGCAGGATTAAATAAAAATTCCTTTTCTGTCTCATAATAAAATGTTTTAAGTAAAAATTTGTATACGACAACACAACCCTGTGCTGTCGGAAGCAAAAGTATGATGCAAAATCCTCTTTTCAATGGGCTGTGATGCGGTTTTGTTTAATTGGAAGAAGAAATATTCAATTATGAAATTCAGTCATTTTTCTGTTTATAAATTATTCCGTTTTTAATATGTTTCGAGTCGTTTCAAAACGTTTTTAATCGTTTTAAAACGTTTAAATACAGGTAAAGCCTTTTTAAAATATTGACAAAATGGCAGTAATGTGCCGCTGGTACTCTTTTTGTTTTTTTAGGGAGATATTGACAATAATTAAATAAGATATATTATGCAAAAAGGAAAAATTGGAGTTACTACCGAGAACATATTTCCGGTAATAAAAAAATTCTTGTATTCGGATCATGATATTTTCGTCAGAGAGTTGGTAGCCAATGCAGTAGATGCCACGCAAAAAATGAAGGCACTTGCAGATACCGGTGAATTCAAAGGTGAACTTGGAGATTTGACGATAGATATCGCCGTAGATCAGGCTAAAAACACATTGACGATTACTGACCGTGGAATAGGAATGACAGAGGAAGAGGTTGACAAATATATCAATCAGATTGCATTCTCAAGTGCGGGAGAATTTCTTGAAAAATATAAAGACCATATTGATAATATAATAGGACATTTTGGTCTTGGTTTTTATTCATCATTTATGGTGTCTAAAAAGGTACAGATAGATACCCTTTCCTGGACGGAAAATTCTAAAGCAGTCAAATGGGATTGCAAAGGAGATCCGGAATACACTATGACAGAGGGTAAAAAGAGTGACAGGGGAACTACAATCACGCTATTTCTGGATGATGATTCAAAAGATTTCTCCGATGAAACCAAAATCACTGCGCTTCTTGAGAAATATTGCAAGTTTATGCCTGTCAAGATCCGTTTTGGGAAAGAAAAGGAGTGGAAAGAGGGTAAATATGAGGATACGGATAAAGACCATATCATCAATAATATTGATGCTCTCTGGATGCGTAAACCTGCTGATCTTAAAGAAGAGGATTATAAGAAATTCTACCGTGAACTCTATCCAATGC
>CAZPLM010000105.1:0-7625 GCA_964587275.1 uncultured Muribaculaceae bacterium
TTTGATGATATGACTAATTATCTTAATGAAGACGGTACACGTTACAGAATGTTTGGCGACAGACTCGATCCTTGGGATGAACGCAATAATCCTTATTGGATCATCAATAAGGATAAAATCTATGATGATACAGATCGTTTCACCGGTAATGTTAGCGTCAAAGCCGACATTACAAAATGGTGGTTTATTTCATATAGATTAGGTATTGATACTTATACGATGGTCAATTCAAAACAACTTGCTGCTAATGGTGTTTTGAAGCAGGTTTGGCAAAAAGGTATGATGAGTGATAATATGTTGCGTTTCAAATACTTGTCACATAACTTCATGTCAAATATGTCAAAACAGTTCGGCGATTTTGACTTCAACTTGATGTTAGGTGCTGCTATCGATGATACAGAGTCAAATAGTGATTATAAGATGGCTTGGAACTTCTCAGTTCCCGACTACTTCTCATACGCTAATGCAACAACTGACAACAAACAATTCTCTCATGCCAAGTCACAGAAGAGACTTGTAGGTCTGTTCGGTGAGTTCCGCGCATCTTGGAAGAATATGCTGTATTTGACGGTTACCGGACGTAATGACTGGACTTCTACGCTTCCTATTGAAAACCGTTCTTACTTCTATCCATCTTTCAGTGGTTCATTTGTGTTCACAGAGCTTCTCCAACAGTCAGGTCTTATATCAAACGATATTCTGACATTCGGTAAGCTTCGTGCTTCATGGGCACAGGTAGGTAAGGATACAGGAGCTTATGAAACAAATACCAACCTTTGGCCTGTTGGAACATATCTTACCGGAGTAGTTGGTGTTGGTAATTATTGGCAACGTGGTAATCCATACATCAAACCTGAGATTACAAGGTCAACTGAGGTAGGTCTCGAAATGAGTTTCTTTAATAATCGTCTGCACTTTGACTATGCATATTACACTAATGACTCATACAACCAGATCCTTAGTCCTCGCGGACCTCAGTCAACCGGTTATATTTTCTGCTCTATCAATGCAGGTAATGTATATAATAAAGGTATGGAGCTTTCAATCTCAGGTACTCCTGTTGAGAATAAGAACTTCAGATGGGATATGGCTTTGAATATGGCAGGCAACCGTGGTACTCTTGATGGTCTGCCTTCGGGAATGGATGTAATGTATGTTACAGATGTTCAGTATGCCGGTGCACAGGCTGCTTCATTCAATGGCGGTAACTTCATGGCTATCGCAGGTACTGAATGGAAACGTGATAAAGCCGGTAATGTAATTCTCGACAAGAACGGAATGCCTACATATACAACTTCTCTTTCAGAAGTAGGTAATCGTGAGGCAAAAGTATCAGGTGGTTTTAACAATACTTTAACTTGGAAGAATTTGACATTCAATATGTTGTGGGAATTTCGCTTTGGCGGAGATGTTATCAACGGTACACAATATGCCATGGACAAATCCGGTGTAAGCAAATTCTCAGGTGATGTACGTAATGAACCATTGACGATTACAGGTGTTAATGCTGATGGCAATGCAGTTACAAATACTTGGAATGCATGGGATACATATACTTATAGTGGAAAAGAGACTTTGGGATATAATATTATCGAAGATTACTATACCAATTACTATAATAAAGAAACTGCTAATTATATCACAAATGTCAATTTGCTGAGGCTCCGTTCAATCTCCATAACTTATGATCTTCCTAAGAGATGGCTGGACAGGACAGGATTCATCAAACGCGCTTCCATTTCAGCTTCTGCAAATAATTTGCTCCTGATTACGAACTATGACGGAGATCCTGAAGTTGCGGCTTCCGGTGCAGGTGTCGGCGGTTCATCTTCTGTCGGGTTTGAATATTGCGGTGTTCCGGCTACTTCCGGTATGACCTTTGGTATTAACTTGACTTTCTAAAGAGGGTTATAACGATTAAATAAAAATGAATATGAAATATATTAAATCAATATTATTGTGTGGGATTTGTTTTGTGGTTCTTTCACTGACATCTTGCAGCGATTGGCTTGATGTGAACACTGATCCTGAGAATCCATCTTCAGAGAGTGCTACATATCAGAGTCGTCTTGCCCACATTGAATTTTATACCAACAGCGCTCAACAGTTTGCCGCTTGGCGTACTGGTATGGGCTGCGGTGACTGGACAAGAAATTATGATGGTGGTACCTATTTTAGTTCTTCAATATGGTACCCTGTTACCGGTCTTACTACTACTCCTTATCAGTGGTGGTTTGTAGGAGCCTGCTGTAATATTTCCTATATGTATGACAAGGCAGTTGCTGCCGAGGCTTGGTATTATGCCGGAGTGGCAAAGGTTATCAGAGCATACGGTTTTATGCTGATGACAGACCTCTATGGTGAAATGCCATATACTGATGCTGTAGGTGAAAATGCAACTCCTTATTATGATAACGGCAAGACCATTTATCTTGGCTGTTTGACTGAACTTGATGAAGGTATTGCATATCTGCAGAAAGGTCAGGCTGCTTCGCTCCCGGCTCTCTCTGAAGGAGATTATTGGAATGGCGGTGATGCAGCCAAATGGTTGAAATTTGCAAACCTGCTTAAAGCTCGTTTCTGTGTCAAGTTGAGCAAGAAGGCAAATGGCAGCTATCTTGATGGCAAGTATGATGCAGATGCTATTCTTGCAGCTCTTGCAAGTGGACCTCAAAGCAATAGCGACAACACAGTTATTAATCATACAGATGGTAACAGTACTACTCATGATGTACTCGGTTGGGACGAACCTGTAGATTATTCTCCACTCTATTCAGTATGTGGTATGAATAGTGGATATATGGTTACAGAGATGCTTTATAACAACCTGACCAATTTCTGTGATTGTGGTGTTGAAGACCCGCGTGCTGACCATATCATTCCTTGGGCAATGTCAGGCAAATCAAGTACTACTCCATCTGAAATCAAGTGGAGTGGTAATTGGAGAAGATCATTGGGTGTCGATATGACGACAAATAATTCACCAAACCTTTCAAATGGCCCTATCAGAGCTAGTTTTAAAACACAATGGTATATCAACTCTACTTCAGAAAGCCGTTTGGGCGATACTGTATATGTTGAGGCAACAAGTACGAGTAAAGGATATGCTGCTGATGTGGATCTTCTCTATAGAAGAGATGGAACTGATGCATCAAAAGAGTCAGGATCATTCTATTCAAGGGTTTCATCTCCTACATATATCGGTACATATATGGAAGCATGTTTTATCAAAGCTGAAGTTCTATTCAACCAGGGTAATACAAGCGCAGCATATACTGCATATAGAGATGGTATTAAGGCAAGTATGGAGTTGATGAACGAAAAGCTTGAAGCTTGGTGCGCTGAAGATGCTTCTCTAAATAATTGTCCTTCATTCACTCCTATGACTTCTTCTGCCATTAACAACTATTTGACAAACGGTATCGGTACTGCAGCCAATCTTACTCTCGGTAAGATTTTGACTCAGAAACGTATTGCATTGCAATTCTCTATGGAAATATGGAATGATATGCGCCGTTATGACTATGATAAAGATCTGTTCATTGGCTGGGATGTCCCTGTATATCATTCATATAGTTCAGACGCTTTAAAGGCAATTCCTGCTGGTAAGACATACCGTCGCTGGATGCAGTGTTCACATGAACGTAATTACAACTCTACCAATCTTGCAGCTATCGGAGCTGATGTTACAGGAGCTGATACTTCTCTTAAACAGTGGAACAGTGCGGATGATGTATGGACTATCAATGTTTGGTGGGATACTAATGAGAATTAATAAGTTAAGGATCTTTTAACCTATTAATATATATTGTAAATAGGGTGACTGAGTAAATCGGTCACCCTATTTTATTAATTAATTATTCAACGCTATCAAGGTAGTCGGTTAAATAGAATAAACGCCCAAGAAGTTTTTTCCAAAAAAAGAGGGCAAGCAAAATGTGCTTGTCCTCTTAAGATTATATATACAGACTAATAGCTGTTACCAGCCAGGATTCTGTGAAATGGTGTAACCTTTGTCTTCATATTGACCGATAACATCTGTGCAAATAGGCTCGAGATAGTTCCTTTCAAGAAGAGGATCTCTGTCTGTCACATTTACAGGAACATAATAGCCTACCATATCAGCTGCGTTTGTTCCGTTCCAGGTAACGATAGTACCGTCGGCTTTCATAACTCTTGTAGTACCAATCAGGCCCTTTGTCAGGAAGTCGAATGCAAGTTTGCAAGATGAAGTCGTGTTCAAATCAACCCAGGCTCCTACAAGTAGGTCAGGATTTGTTGATCCCTGCATGAGTTCAAGTTTGCCCCAGCGGCGTATATCAAGTGCACGGAATTGTTCCATAAAGAACTCCATACGTCTTTCACGTCGTATTTCCCAAAGAAGAGGGTCAGAAACTATACCGCCGAGGGTATTAGCTTCTACATCAGATGTACGAATAGGGTCATCTGGAATAGAGCTGATGTTAAGGTGAGCTGTCTTGGTAACTCCCTTTGCAATAGCGGCAGCGTCAAGAGGCCTGTCTCGGATAGCATTGATTGTTATGTCAACATCACTCTGTGTAACTGCAGTTCCTCCATACGAAAGTTGAAGTTCACGTTTTGCCTCGATGTAGTTTAAAGCTGCTTCAGCAAGACGAACAACAGGACATCCGTTGGTGTTTGTAGAAGAACCATATTTTGCAGGTAGAGATTGTCCATTATATGCGTATGTCGGGCCTACTCTATCAATAAATTTGACACAATAAACGCCTGTGTTTCCCTTTGTCGGTTCATCCCAGAATGTAGCTTCAAATCGAGGATCACGGGTTTTAGCCATATCAGCTACTGCAAAACTTGAAGCTTTTGATACTGAAGAACTTGAGTAAGGCTTGCCATCATTGCATATAAATGACTTAAGGAACCAGAGATTTGCTGAACTTGGTTGTCCTTCACTGAGGTTGCAGTAAGAAGCGATACAATGTGTCCTTAAAAGTGAGGCGCTGTAAGAACGATACATGATAGTTTCTGTACCTGATTGGCTCTCACCTCCAAACAAAGATTTGAAATCAGTGTCAAAGGCGTATTTGCCTGAATCAAGGACAAGTTTCGAGAATTCCATAGCTTTTGTAAGAAACTCTTTTGCAAGAGCATCAGTACCGCTGCCGGGATGATACTTGTACCATGTTCCTTCAAAGAGCAGGCAGCGTGAAGCAAATACTGCGGCAACATATTTATTTAGAAAGTTGGTACCGTCATTTGCTCTGATGTTGTTGACCGCATATACGAAATCATCCATGACTTTGGTCATTACCTCAGTACGAGGATCCCTTGCCTTATACTGGTCATCCCAGTCAGCAGAAGCCACAACATGATCATAGTATGGCACATCTCCAAATGATTCAACCAGGCGGCTGTATTCGAATGCTCTGAAAAAGCGTGCACATCCATTCCAGTGATTGTAAGCCTCATCTGAGAGATAGCCTTTTTCTTTCATGGTAGCAAGTCTTTCAATGAGAGTATTCCATTTGCGAACCCATGCAAAATTCCATGGAGCTGCGGCCGTCCGATAGAGCCAGTATTTATCTTCAACTTTGTAATAGTTACTTGCGGGTACAGCCTGGAGTGCGCTGTTCTGCTTATTTGCACTTGCTCCATCATCGCTAAACTCGCCGCTGCTGTAAACACCCGGAGCATATTGCTGACCCCAACCCTGGTTGTAGCCAACAAAGTAGTTCATATATCCTCCATTTACAAAGAGACGAACGTTATCTTCAGATACCCAATAGTTACTGTCATCCATTGTCGTCTTTGAAGGACGATCAAGAAAATCACTGCACCCAACCAATGAGAGTGTTGTGATTGCCATAATTATATATAATATTTTTTTCATATTTCAACAGGTTAGAATGTTAACTGAAGACCAATAGAAGCGCTCTTGAATGCCGGAGCACCTACACCGACTCTGCTTGAATTGTAATTAGTTGAATTTAATACAGAATATCCGTTGATTACTTCAGGGTCAATAGGAAGTCCGTTCAGATGGTCGAATGTCAAGAAGTTTTCAAGAGAAATATATATGCGAAGTTTGTCAATAAATGCCTTTCTTGAAATCTTCTGAGGGAGCGTATATCCTAATGTCACGTTTTTGAGTCTTAAGTATGCCATGTTCAGTAAATATCTGTCATTGCAGTTCATATTGAAGACAGAACCATTGCCCATAGTTGCAGCACGAGGATAAAATGCATCATAGTCAGAATCAATAAGGGTACCGTTGTCAAATGTCTCATACCAGAAATCTCCGGCAAATGTTTGAGCCATCGCACCATCGGCTGCATTATATCCGGCAAGCGTGACTGAAGAAGAACCCCACATATCTCGCTTTCCGATTCCTTGCCAGAACATTGAGAAATCAAATTCCTTCCATGCAAGGTCAACACGGAAACCATATTCGTAACGAGGGGTTGTATTACCGATAACTTCCTTATCGCCATGGTCTTCTACGGTATTCTTGCCTTGATTAATGACACCATTGCCATCAAGGTCCTTGTATTTGACATCACCGGGTCCGAAGATCAGATTGCCACTGTTTAAATAGCCCTGAGTCGGCATTGTTCCATCTGTAAACTTGTAGATAGTATAACCATCAGTAGACTTATCCTTTACGAGTTTACCGCTTTCAAAAACGAAATCTTCATTTTGGAAAAGCCTGTCAACTCTATAACCCCATATTTCACCATAGGTCTTGCCATTATACCAGCCGGTTATAGTTCTACCAGAACCATATTTCGTAATAGTGGTTTTTGCGTCTGCAAACGTTGCGTTAACTGACAAACTCAGACCATTGTCAAAGACGTGGCCATAGTTGAGTTCAATCTCATAACCGCGTGTCCTCAGGTTACCATAGTTTCCAAGAGGAGCGTCTGTACCGAAATTATAAGAAATACCCTCTGCCCCGACGATCATGTTTTTAGTATCTCTCTGATACCAGTCTGCGGTCATTGAGAAATCGTCAAGGAAGGTTGCGTCAAATCCAAAGTCCAATGTTACAATATCTTGCCAAGTGATATCTGATGCCACAGCAGCAGGTGTGGTGTAATAGACATCAATAGCTCCATTATGAATCCAATATGAATTTGTCCTGTTCATAGTAGGGATGTATAGTGAGCTTTTAACAGTCTGGTCACCGATTTTACCAAATGATCCACGGATTTTCAATGAATTGAGCCATTCTTTTGTGTTTTCCATCCAAGGCTCATCAGTAACTCTCCATCCGGCTGATGCTGAATAAAACCATCTCCATTTCAGATCAGAAGGGAATTTTGAAGAACCATCGTAACGGACATTACCTTCAAGCAGATATTTCCCTTTGTAATCGTAGTTGACACGACCGAAGAAGCCGAGAGTTGAACTCCATGTATAATCTCCACCTGAAGTCTGTGTGCCTGTGGCGAGGCTGAACTGTGGATTGTTGTAATCCATAAGGCCTGTCATCTTCGACCAGTTGCCCTCGTATTCGTAAGCTACGCTATTGACACCGACCATAGGCTTGATATGATGGCCTCCAAAGGTCATATCATAGTATGAAGTGGCATTGAAAGTCTGACGACGACTTACATAAGAATCGCGATAGATGAGGTCAGGGTTTG
>CAZPLM010000106.1:0-2957 GCA_964587275.1 uncultured Muribaculaceae bacterium
GCTCAACTTCCATTGGCAGGGTTGCTGAAAAAAGAAGCGTCCTTCTCTGCTGCGGACAAAAACTTAAAATCGTATCAAGTTCCTCCTTGAATCCCATATCAAGCATCTCATCAGCCTCATCAAGAATCAGTTTTTTTATACTGCCCAACTTTGCAGCTTTCCTCTCCAACAAGTCAACCATCCTGCCTGGAGTCGCAACGATGACGTGCGCTCCTTTTCTAAGAGCTTTGATCTGCGACTCTATACTGCTGCCACCATATACCGCCACCAGCGAAAAGCCTTTGGTGTATTTTGCATATTTTACAATATCCTGTGAAATCTGTCGACAGAGTTCGCGCGTCGGGCAGAGAACAAGTGCCTGAGTTTGAGTATCAAGAGGATTAATTGATTGAATAAGAGGCAGTCCGAATGCCGCAGTCTTTCCTGTACCTGTCTGTGCCAGGCACACAATATCATTATCACTGTTCATCTCCTTAGGAATCACTGCCTCCTGAACAGGAGTCGGTTTGGAAAAGCCCAGATCGGAAACGGCCTTTACCAATTCGGCATTGAGACCCAAATCTTCAAAAGTATTGATCATCTATTTTTTATAAGAGCAGCAAAGGTAATCATTCAATCCGACTCTGCAAGAAATCTTATGATTTAGAAGCTTTTCTATCGTGGTGATGCCTTGACTTCTTTCCTTCGGTCTCATTGCCATACCCATAGCCATACCCATAGCCGTATCCATAGCCATATCCATAACCATAGTGGCCGTAATATGAACGATTTGATGACATATTTGCATCATTGAGAATAATCATGGTAGACTTCACAGTACCTTCGGCAACCATACCCTGAAGTACATCAACCATTGCCAACTTGGAAACACCGACCCTGAAGATATAGATGAGGACATCTGCCAGTTTGCTCACAACCATAGCATCAGAAACCATAAGGAAAGGTGTTGTATCAATAAATATATACTCGTACTTTTTCCTCAAAGAATCTATAAGGATCACAAGTCTTTCATTTGAAAGTAGTTCTGAAGGATTTGGAGGAACATCTCCTGATGGTAAAACATCAAGGGTGTTACATTCCGAATAGGTGTCAATCAATTCGTCAACATCCTCAACACGTCCGGACAGATAGTTAGAGAGCCCTTTTGCATTATGAATATTAAAGAATTTGCTTAAAGAAGGTTTGCGCAAGTCTGCTCCGACAACGATGACTTTCTTACCAAGAAATGCGAGAGATAGCGCCATATTTACAGATACCGTCGATTTACCTTCTCCAGTTGCTGAAGAAGTAATCTGGACAACAAGACCTCCCTCCTTCTTCTTGCTGACATCCATATAATCAAATTTAGATCTCAACATTCGGAAACTCTCCGTCAAAGGATCACGACCGCTTTGCGTGATGACAATCCTGCCATCCCTGGTATCCGAAATATGCGGTATGATACCGAGAATAGGAATGGTCGTTCTATCTGTCAGATCCTTTTCAGTTGCCACCTTATTGCGGAATACTTCAACAAGGAAGAAATATACAAACGGCAGACAAATACCAAGAAGAATAGCAATGGCCCAGACAACATTCCTGTTTGGAGAAAATGGGGCATTCGAGCAATCAGCGCTTTCAACCACTATAGCCTGATCAACAAGAGAAGAGTAGGCAATCATAGCCTCTTCCCTCTTTTGCTGCAAAAGCAGGTAGAGAGGCTCCTTGATCTGCTGAGAACGGTTCAATTCAGCCAGTTTCTGTTGCTGGCTCGGTAGTGAGCTGATCTGCCTCTGATTTACATTCAATCTCTTTTGAGTCGTCTGATACTGAATATCATAGGCCTTCTGGAGATTCTCAATTGAAGTCATGATATTGGACTTTACATTGAGAAGCAGTTTATTGGCATTGACTACCCTTGGATTGTTGTTGTCACCTCCGGCAAGAAGTTTTTCCCTGTCGATGACAAGTTGATTATACTGCAAAATGCTCGAATTAAGATTGACATCTTTCAGTCCTATATCAGTAGGTATCAACTTGTGATCATTCTCCTTCATTTCGCTGATATATCCCTTAATTATATCAAGAATACTTTTTTGAAGCTGAATATCATTAAGTTTGTCACGATACTCCATATCGGAAGTCAGGGCAAGCTGAGATTGCGAGGTGACATCAAGAAGATCATTCGCAGATCTGTAATTGCTGAATGAACCCTCAGCCGAAACAAGTTCTGAAGAGAGAAGCGAAATTCTGCTGTTAAGAAATTCTATTGTATTGAGGATATTCTTTCCTTTAAAAGCCTTCGATGTTTCATTATAGGCATCCGCCAGATCCTTGAGGACATCAATACCCCTTCGAGGTACTGTTTCAATCAATGTCAGATTCAGTACGTCTGTCGATTTGGAGGCCGTCTTGACGTTAAGATTCGAGCAGAACATATCAGTCATTCTTCTATTGCTTGTCCTCTCGATAATATACTGATTATCGGCAATAAGTTTCTCTCCTTGAGCCCTGATAATCGACATATTTCCATATTGAGTCTGAATCAGAGAACCGAATGTAAGGTTTTTTTGGCTCAGTTCCAGTGGAACACTATTGACTGAAAAGGTTGCGAGGAACTCGAACAAGCCGCTGCCGTGTGGGTGTTCCAGTGGAACACTATTGACTGAAAAGGTTGTGATCTCATAGGAAGCGGTATCAAGTATTGTCAGACCAATTGAAATATTCAAGTTCTCATTCCCTTCTCCGGGGATATAGACAAAACGTACCGGAGAATTATCATATATTTCCCTTACAGCAACTCTGCCTACTCCAAAATAACGGGTATTATATCCTCCGGACTCTACAGTCTTAGACATCAGGTCTTTTGATTTAATAATGAATATCTCGTTATCAATTTTTGTATTGCTTTTAACCCCAAGGGCATCCGAGATAAGGTTCAGATTATTTGTAAACTGGTCTTCGTTATTAACAAGTAA
>CAZPLM010000106.1:2967-3724 GCA_964587275.1 uncultured Muribaculaceae bacterium
GACATTGTCGCCTCATATTTGGGCTGTTTGTATCTAAGGAAAACAACAGCACCGGCAAGGCAGGTCAGGAGAGAGAGTATGATCCAATATTTTGCAGCAATAGCAATATTGATAATTCTTTTCAGATCAATGCCGTTGTTATCATTCCTTTTTTCTAAATCGGACATATTTGTTTCCATACATTTATCTATTTAATTATCAGCACAAGCACAGTAGCAATAGCCGATAATGCAGAAAATACCGTTGACCAGACACCCTGCATATTTGTAGAATTGGCGATTCTGGCAGATGTAGGAGGTACATACAATACATCATTTTGACTTAAATAAAAATATGGTGAAGAGAGCAAAGAGGCATCTCTCAAATCGATTTTTGTATGTGTCTGTATCCCGTCAACCTCGCGTATAAGAATAATACCCTCACGTTTTGCTGTAAGATTAAGATCTCCGGCCATTCCAAGAGCCTGAAGAATCGTGGTTTTCTCACTCGGCATCGTATATGTCCCCGGATTTCTGACTTCCCCCAATATGGTAATACGATAATTTTTGAAAGTCACCACTACCACCGGATCCTTTACCGGTCCTGTCAACTTATCAGTAATGAATGAGACCAACTCTCTGCGTGTCATCCCTTCTACATGAATCTTGCCCAAAGTCGGGAAATTGATCATACCGTCAGAATCAACAAGATAGGAGAGAGTTGCCTGTTCCGGATTCATATATGCACCGTTTATTGTCTCTCCCAGGGTAAGGTTGTA